>NZ_JBQHXR010000009.1:0-94859 GCF_052063365.1 Blautia sp. HCP3S3_G3
CCTTAGATATCTCTATTATACAGTAAGTAAACCATTTAGGCATGTATTTACTACAAAATCTATGAACTTTTCAAGGTACTATGGCAGGGCTTTTGACCCCAACATCATAATAATATGAGAATTATTCGATTTCAAGAATAACCTGTCGAAAAGTTAAGATTTACAAACGATATTTTATTTGATACAATTTTTATAAAGCAAATTTCTATAAATCTAAAATGTTCGAAGGGTCTTTTTCGAACATCAATCTTATTTATTCATCACATACAGAACAACATTTCTGTTTCTTTTGGAAAATTCTTGCTTTATTCCCGAAGATCAGCAGGAGTTTTCGTTAGGATCCTCCTGCATCAGGAAGTTAAATAGGAAAGGGAGGAATGTGATTGGAACATGCAGCAGAGAAGCCGGAAGTATTGCAATGGCATCCGGCGTTTTATGCGGGTTTACAGATTGAACTGGAGGAAGACAGGGAAAATCTGATCTTTGAAAATGAACATCAGCTTAGTACGAAGCCCATGGAAATCGATGTGCTGGTGGTAAAGAAGGAAAAAGACCTGCCGGTCAGGAAGAATATCGGTCAGATATTCAGGATGTATAATATCATAGAGTATAAAAGCCCATCGGATTATCTGATAGATTACTCGGATGCGGAAGAACTGATCCGGGAATATGGAAAACATAAAAACGAACAGTTGTATGCATCGGTGCTGGATATCATAGTACGCGCAAACAAAAAGAAATTTGAAGAGGTGAAAGTAATGTGTGACGCGCTGAAGGAATTGATGATGGAAGACATGAAGAAAGAACTGGATGCTGCCATGCAGACCGGAATTGAACAAGGAATTGAACGTGGAATTGAACAAGGAATTGAACGTGGAATTGAGCAGGGAATTGAGCGTGGAATTGAACAGGGAATCGAACGTGGAATTCAGAGTACACTGAGAGAATCCATTCTTGATTTCCTATCTGATTTTGGAGAAGTTCCGGAAGACATCCTCTCTGCCGTAGAAAATGAGAAAGATGTGATACTTTTGAAAAGATATAATAAAAAAGCGGCTTCCGTGGAATCCATAGAAGAGTTCAGGATTCTTTTACGGCAGTGCATTGTGTAATGTTGATCATCTAAACGGAAATGCACGTTCAGTTAAATGATGGCGATTGTCAAAACGTACCTTCCACTGGGAAGCAGGCTTATACTTGCTAATTTGTACTATCTGTGGTAGCATAACTGGAGTGTATTTGAAAATTCATTTCCGCCATCTGGATGCCCAAATTTGCGGGAAACAATTTTCAAACCCACTCGAAAATATTCTGAGATAAGATATTTTGGGATTTTGAACTTTACGTCAATGAGAGGAGTATATGAAAATATGTGCGGAATAGTTGGTTTTACAGGAACTCATCAGGCAGCGCCGATTTTGCTTGATGGTCTGTCTAAGTTGGAATATCGCGGCTATGATTCTGCCGGACTGGCAGTTCGTGATGGCGAGAAACCGGCAGAGGTGGTGAAGGCGAAGGGACGTCTGACAAATCTTATCGAAAAAACAGATGATGGAAATGCATTGATCGGTACCTGCGGTATCGGTCATACGAGATGGGCAACTCATGGAGAACCCAGTGTGACCAATGCACATCCGCATGTTTCCGGTAACTGTGTTGGTTCCGGTTCTGGTGAGGTGGAAGCAGAAGTTGTTGGTGTTCATAACGGGATCATCGAAAATTATCAGGAATTAAAAGAGAAACTGCTGAAGCATGGCTACATGTTTTACAGTCAGACTGATACAGAGGTTGTAATCAAGCTGGTTGATTATTATTACAAGAAATATAAGCTTGGACCGATTGATGCAATTGCCAAGACCATGGTGCGTGTGCGCGGTTCTTATGCATTGGAACTGATGTTTACGGACTATCCGGGAGAAATCTGGGTGGCTCGTAAAGACAGTCCGATGATCATTGGTGTTACGGATGGGGAAACTTATGTTGCTTCTGACGTACCGGCTATCCTGAAATATACACGGAATGTATATTATATTGGCAATCTGGAGTTTGCGAAGCTTACTCCCGGAGAAGCTCATTTTTATAATCTGGATGGTGATGAAGTCGAGAAGACAACCACTGAAATCAAATGGGATGCGGAAGCAGCGGAAAAAGCCGGATTTGAGCATTTTATGATGAAAGAGATCCATGAGCAGCCCAAAGCTGTGTCAGACACTCTGAATTCGCTGATAAAAGAAGAAAAAATTGATCTGAGTGCGGTTGGTCTGACAGACGATGAAATCCGGGAAATCGAGCAGATTTATATAGTGGCTTGCGGATCTGCATGGCATGTAGGGATGGAAGTGCAGTATGTCATAGAAGATCTGGCAGAGATTCCTGTTCGGGTGGAACTGGCATCGGAGTTCCGATATAGAAAAACTCCATTGAATAAACATGCACTGGCGATTGTGATCAGCCAGTCCGGAGAGACTGCCGATACGCTTGCGGCACTTCGTCTTGCAAAGGAGAAAGAGATTAAGACGCTTGCGGTTGTCAATGTGGTGGGAAGTTCCATTGCAAGAGAGGCGGATTATGTACTTTATACACTGGCAGGTCCTGAAATTTCTGTTGCAACGACTAAGGCGTACAGTGCACAGCTTGCAGCAGTTGACTGTCTGGCAGTACATCTGGCTTATGTGTGTGGTGCAATTACGGAGGAACAGTACAGAAATTATATTTCAGAACTGCTGACTCTTCCGGATAAGATTAAGCGGATACTGGAGGATAAAGAACGCATTCAGTGGTTTGCTGCGAAATATGCGAATTCTCAAGATGTATTTTTTATCGGACGTGGCATTGATTATGCTGTTGGCCTGGAGGGAAGCCTGAAACTGAAAGAAATCTCATATGTTCACAGTGAAGCTTATGCGGCAGGAGAACTGAAGCACGGGACGATCAGTCTGATTGAAGACGGAACACTGGTGATCGGTGTTCTGACACAGAGTGAATTGTACGAAAAAACCATTAGTAATATGGTAGAGTGCAAGAGCCGTGGTGCCTACCTGATGGGGCTGACTACGTTTGGAAAATATGAAACAGAAGATCACGCCGATTTTACCGTGTATGTTCCGAAGGTAGATGAACATTTTGTAGGAAGTCTGGCTATCGTACCGCTGCAGTTATTAGGCTATTATGTGAGTGTTGCCAAAGGCCTGGATGTGGATAAACCGAGAAATCTTGCGAAAAGCGTGACCGTAGAGTAGAAGTAAACATAGAGAAAGATAGTAAACATAGAGAAAGATAGTGCCTCAAACCATGATGCAGATGGTATGACTGAGATTCTGATGCCATTTGCCATGTCATGTTTTGAGGCACTTTCCCATATCTGGCGTTTCACTCAAACTTGTCATTTGTGCCGGTGCATGTTAGAATGAGAACAACAGGCAGAACGCCGGTTAAGCAGAGTGTTATGCAAACAAAAAGAGACAAGTTCATGGTTGAGAAGCTGAAATTATAATGACAGAGTGTATGAATAATTAACAGGGAGGCATTTATGGCAAGAACAGTAGGGATAGGTATTCAGGATTTTGAAAAAATGATTACAAATGAATGCTTCTATGTGGATAAAACTGATTTTATCCGTGAGTGGTGGGAAAGTAAGGATGACGTGACTTTGATTACACGTCCGCGCCGTTTTGGAAAAACATTGAACATGAGTATGATGGAGAAGTTTTTTTCTCTGGATTATGCAGGCAGAGGTGAGTTGTTTGAGGGTCTTTCCATATGGGAAAATGAAAAGTATCGAATACTGCAGGGAACCTATCCGGTGCTCAGTCTTTCTTTTGCAAATATAAAAGAGAATAATTATCAGGATGCCAGAAAGAAGATTTGTCAGTTATTGGCGGAATTATACACAGATCATGAGTTTTTGCTGGATAGTGAAGCTCTGGGAGAAGGTGATAAAGAATTTTTCCGAAGAATCACCGTAGAAATGGATGACGTGGATGCTGCCATGGCAATCCATTATATGTCGAAATTTCTGTATTTACATTATGGAAAAAAAGTGATTATTCTTCTGGATGAGTACGATACACCGATGCAGGAGGCATATGTTGGTGGATTCTGGTCAGAGATGGTATCTTTTATAAGAAATATGTTTAATGCGGCTTTTAAGACAAATCCATGGCTGGAACGGGGAATCATGACAGGGATAACACGGGTTAGTAAGGAGTCGATATTTTCTGATCTGAATAATCTGGAAGTGGTAACGACTACCTCTGACAAATACGCCACAGTTTTTGGATTTACAGAAGAGGAAGTATTTCATGCATTAGATGAGTGCAATATGAGTGCAGAAAAAGAACAAGTAAAACTCTGGTATGATGGTTTTATTTTTGGCAGTCATAAAGACATCTACAATCCATGGTCCATATTGAATGTTTTGGATAAGAAAAAATATCAGACTTATTGGGCGAATACCAGTTCAAACGGTCTGGTGGGGAAATTAATCCGTGAAGGCAGAAGGAGCATCAAGGAAAAATTTGAAGATCTCTTAAATGGAAAAAACCTGGTGTCCTCTATAGATGAGCAGATTGTTTATAATCAACTGAATGGAAATGAAAAAGCAATCTGGAGTTTGCTGCTGGCCAGTGGTTATTTGAAAGTTCTTTCGTATGAGAGTTACAGGGATATACCGGAGGGAGCAGAACCCAAATACGAGCTTGCACTTACGAATCTGGAAGTAAAGATGATGTTCCAGAATATGGTGAGAGACTGGTTTTCGCCGGCGGCAGAGGACTATAATGATTTTGTGAAAGCAATGCTGGTGGATGATGTAGATGCGATGAATGAGTATATGAATCAGGTGGTACTCAGTACATTCAGTTGTTTTGATACAGGAAATGGACGAATCGAAAACGAACCGGAAAGATTTTATCATGGATTTGTTCTGGGACTGATGGTAGATCTGCAAAACAGATTTATCATAACGTCAAATCGTGAAAGCGGTTTTGGACGGTATGATGTTATGCTGGAACCGAGAAATCCCAGAGAAGATAATGCCATTATTCTGGAATTTAAAGCTTTTAATAAAAGAAGAGAGAATTGTCTGGAGGATACCGTACAGGCAGCTCTGGAGCAGATTGGAAAGAAGCAGTATGCTGCTCAGCTAATTGCAAGAGGAATCGATCAGGAACGAATTCGAGAATATGGATTTGCTTTTAAGGGTAAGACTGTTCTGATAGAAAAAGCAGCAGGAGAGTAATAATGCAAAAATTGCGCGAATTTGAGTCTGAGGAAAGAACGTGAAGCTATGAAGATGAAGGCAAATTATCATACACACACCTGGCGCTGTATGCATGCGCAGGGGGATGAACGGGAATATGTGGAAAGAGCAATTGAAGGCGGGCTGAAGATTCTGGGATTTTCGGATCATACGCCGATGCCGTATCCGGGCGAATACCGGAGTCCTTCCAAAATGCGTCTGGATCAGCTGGAAGGTTATGTAAATACTGTTCTTGGATTGAAGGATGAATACAAAAACGACATCGAGATCCATCTGGGCCTGGAGGTGGAGTATTATCCGGCTTATTTTGAGGAGATGCTGGAGATTACCGGGCAGTATCCGATTGAGTATTTTCTTTTGGGACAGCATTTTCTTGGGAATGAAGTGAATGACTGCGCTTCTCCGGAGGCCACGGACGATCCTGTTCGTCTGGAGCGGTACTGCAGGCAGACAATCGAAGCTCTTGAGACCGGATGCTTTACTTATTTTGCGCATCCGGATATTCTGCATTTTACCGGTGACAGGGAAGTTTTCCGGAAATGGAACTACTGGCTTTGCTGCCGCGCGAAGGAACTGGAGATTCCTCTTGAGGTGAATTTCCTTGGAATCTGGGACCACCGGTTTTATCCGAATCCGGAATTCTGGAAAATTGCCGGAGAAGTGGGAAACACTGTAGTATTTGGTGCGGATGCCCACCTTCCCGAAAAAGTCTGGAATCCGCAGGCCCTTGCGGTTGCGGAGAAAATTGCGTCGGACAATCATCTGACAGTTGCAGAAACTGTGAAATTCAGGAATCCGCAGGAATATAGAGGTGGAAAGCAACTTTCAAACACGCGTTAGCTCCATGCATATTCCTGCGGATTCCCAGTACATTGCAAACGATGCATAGAGCGTTTTATCCGTTACATTTGATATGCATCCGATTTCGCTTTGCGGCATTTTCGCAGCATTTTCTTCATAAGAATAAATAACACCCATCTGCGGAGGCCGTGATATGTCGGAAGAAGGACAAAAACAGCGGGGAAGGCCGGATATGACTCTTCTTGTACTGGTTCTCGTGCTGGCGGTATTCGGGCTGGTGATTATGTTCAGCGCCAGCTCTTATAACGGTCGGGTGAGATTTCATGATTTTGCATATTATTTTAAAAAACAGTTTTTTGCAACCGCATTGGGACTGGCGGCAATGTATGTGGTGGCCGGAATGGATTATCATTTTTTTACAGCTCTTGCGCCTCTGGCATATTTGCTTTCAATGGCATTATCCACGGCAGTCCTTTTTGTGGGACAGGAAATTAATGGATCCAAACGGTGGCTGAATCTGGGACCGCTTTCCTTTCAGCCGTCAGAATTTGCAAAAGTAGCGGTAATCCTTTTTCTGGCATGGCAGATTGACCGTACAGAAAAAAGAACCGCAGGCTTATGGTTTATGTGCAGGACCATGCTGACACTTCTTCCGATCGTTGGCCTGGTGGGATCCAATAATCTGAGTACAGCAATCATTATTCTGGGAATCGGTGTAATCCTGATTTTTGTTTCAAATCCAAAATATCTGCAGTTTATTGGTCTTGGAGGGGCGGGCATTGCGTTTGTGGCAGTATTTCTTGCGGCGGAAAGTTACCGCCTTGAGCGCCTTGCCATATGGAGAAATCCGGAAAAATATGAAAAAGGTTTTCAGACGATCCAGGGGCTTTATGCGATTGGAAGCGGAGGGCTTTTTGGAAGAGGTCTGGGGAGCAGCCTGCAGAAACTGGGATTTGTGCCGGAAGCTCAAAATGATATGATTTTTTCGATTATCTGTGAAGAGCTGGGACTTGCGGGAGCGTCTGCGCTGATTCTGCTATTTGTTCTGCTGCTTTGGCGGCTATGCGTGATTGCGACCCACAGCAGAGATCTTCAGGGAACGCTGATCTGCGGGGGGATTATGGGACATATGGCGATTCAGGTGATTCTGAATATTGCGGTTGTGACCAATACGATTCCCAATACGGGGATCACGCTTCCGTTTGTCAGTTACGGCGGAACATCAGTCGTGTTTCTTCTGGCGGAAATGGGGTTGGCTTTGAGCGTGAGCAGTCACGGGAAAGTCCGGGCAGCATACAATAATGGTAAGAGGCCCTTTAGGAGTGAGAAACTTGGATGAGATTCGAATCTCAGGAGGAAAGCCGCTTTATGGGACAGTAAAGGTGCAGGGATCCAAAAATGCAGCGCTTCCCATGATGGCGGCTTCGCTGCTTTACAAAGGAGTCAGTATACTTAAGGGCTGTCCGAAAATTGCAGATGTATTTTGTATGGAGGAAATTCTTCGGGAACTGGGTGCATCGACATGGTGGGAGGATCACGATTTATACATGGACTGCACGCATGCGGACGGGACGGAAATTCCCTGCGGTTATACCGGAAAAATGCGTTCCTCCGTGATATTTCTGGCTGCTCTTCTGGGACGGAGCGGCAAAGGGCAGATGGGGTATCCGGGAGGGTGCGTGATCGGACAGCGTCCGATTGATCTGCATTTGTATGCGCTCAGGAGTCTTGGGGCAGTGATCGAAGAAAGCCCTTTTTTTATTTCTGCGAAATGTGATCGGCTGTCCGGAAATGAAATCTGTTTTACAAAAAGAAGTGTTGGAGCAACGGAACAGGCAATTCTTGGTGCGGTGCTTGCCAGAGGGGAGACCAGTATCAGGAACTGTGCCAGGGAACCGGAAATTGTCTGGCTTTGCCGCTATCTGCGAAGAATGGGAGCGATTATTCAGGGAGAAGGAGAGGACTGTATCTGTATCCGGGGCGTGGAAGAGTTACATGGCGGTGTGATGCAGGTTCCTCCGGACCGGATCGTAGCAGGAACATATCTTTGTGCATGTGCTGCCACACGTGGGAAAATAAGTCTGAAAAATCCGCCTGTGGGGGAATTGGATGCATTCCTGGAAGTATATCGCAAAATGGGTGGACAATATAAAGTAAAGAGTGGTAAACTAGTAGCTGACGGAACAGGAGTGAATCGTGCTGTTCCGTTTTTGAAGACAGAAGTTTATCCGGGATTTCCCACGGATCTGCAGTCACCTTTGATGGCAGTGCTTGCGGCGGTTCCGGGAGAAAGCCATATCAGGGAACAGATTTTTGAAGACCGTTTTAAGGCTGCGGAGGAACTGAACCGTATGGGAGCAGAGATTGCGGTTGTCGGGCGGGATGCCCGGATCTGCGGAAGGAAGGGGCTTCGAGGCTGTACGGTCTGCGCGGAGGAACTGCGGGGCGGAGCTGCTCTTGTGATTGCCGGTCTGGCTGCGCAGGGGGAAACGATTGTCAGAGGCTGTTCCTATATCAGCCGCGGGTATGAGCATATCTGCGAAGATTTATCTCTGATGGGAGCGGATATCGTACTGATATAACACATGCATGATAGGGCATTTTATTTTATCCTTTTATCGCGGGTTATATCAGAGGATGATTCATAAATAACAACAACAGGAATGGAGTTTATGACGAAACAACATAAAAAACTGCAATGGAAAAATAGCATCAGTACATGGAAATTGATTGGAATATGTCTGGCAGCAGTTCTTCTGGCAGGAGGTATTTTCTTTTTTTCATACTTCAAAGTATCAAATGTGGAAGTAATGGGCAGCAGTTATTATTCCGAGAGTGAAGTGCGTGATATGATTCTTCAGGGGCCGCTGGCAGGAAATACGGTGCTGGCCCCTATTTTCTGTTCTACGGATGATACGGGAGATATTCCCTTTGTGGAAGGCTTTCGTGTGAAACAGATGAATCATAACACGATTGTGATCAGTGTCAAAGAAAAAAAGCCGGTGGGATGCATTCCTTATCTGGACAGTTATGTTTATTTTGACAGGAACGGAGTCTTTATTGAGAGTTCACGGGACCGGATGGAGAAAGTTCCATATTTTCAGGGGATTCAGGTGGACAAGGTTGTCAAAAATGAAAAACTTCCTATAAAAGGAACGCCGGTGCTGGAAACTGCGGTAGCTCTTTCCACGATCTTTCAGAAGAATGACCTGCTTCCAGAGTATATAGAATTTGATGAAAACTATCAGATTTCCATGATTTATGGAGATATTACGATCAAACTCGGGGAAAACACACAGCTGGAGAATAAAATGGCAAGGGTATTTGCTATTCTGCCTCTGATTACGGGCAAAAAGGGAATTCTCCATGTGGAGAGTAGTGATGAGAATTCGAAGCCGACTTTTGAAATGGAAAAAGAAGAAGTCACGGCAGAAAACTGGACAGGCGGGTATGATGAAAACGGGGATTATACCGGCGATGGCGAATACGATGAAAATGGGAAATATGTCGGTCCGAAACCAATGACAGAACTGGACTATGCACTGGAAAACTGGGTAGGCGGCTATGATGAAGAAGGAGATTACACAGGCTGGGGCGAATACGATGAGTATCTGAATTATGTGGGATCTGCTCCGACCCAGGAGGAACTGGATGCCAACGGAGACTGGCACGGCGGGTATAATGAGTACGGTGGATATAACAAGACCGGAGAATATGACCGCGAGGGAAATTATGTCGGACCGAAACCGGACAGTTCTTCAGGCAACGGAAACTATGATGACAGTTCATCGGATGATGGAAATTATGATGACGGTTATTATGACGACGGAAGTTATGATGAAGGTTATTATGGCGACAGCTATTATGCCGATGAGAGTTACGACGATGGTTATTATGGGTATGAATAAAACATTGACGAATCGTACATCGTAAATGAAATAACGGATCCATCTGACTGATTTATTTTCCGATGTACCAGAACGTGTTTGAAAATGCATTCCCGTCATTTGCATTCCCCGCTTTGTGTGAAAGCAATTTTCAAACACACTCTGGAACGAGCTCCTTTTGTGAGAAGCTCTTGACAGGAATTTCAGAGGATTCCCGTGCTGCCATCCTCTGGAAATGGCGAAAATTCTTGAAAAAAGTATAAAAAAACAAAAATAGTGGTTGATTAATTTACAAAAAAAATATATGATATATCTATATGTAGCTTGATATTCATATTAGCATAAATATTTTTTCGATATCAGGAGAATTAAAGGAGGAAGTACATTGTTAGAGATTATGACAAATGAGGCTGAGTCATCTGCGAAGATTATTGTCATTGGCGTAGGTGGAGCCGGAAATAATGCAGTAAACAGAATGGTGGAAGAAACCATCGGCGGAGTGGAGTTTGTAGGTGTCAACACTGATAAGCAGGCTTTGACTCTGTGCAAAGCTCCGACAGTACTTCAGATTGGAGAAAAGATTACCAAGGGCCTTGGTGCCGGAGCACAGCCGGAAGTTGGTCAGAAGGCCGCTGAGGAGAGCATAGAAGAAGTAAAACAGTTAATGGAAGGTGCAGATATGGTATTCGTTACCTGTGGTATGGGCGGCGGAACCGGAACAGGTGCAGCACCTGTGATTGCAGCAGCAGCGAAAGAGATGGGTATCCTGACAGTCGGAGTTGTTACCAAACCTTTCCGTTTTGAAGCGAAGACCCGTATGAACAATGCCCTCGCCGGAATCGAAAATCTGAAGAAATCAGTAGATACACTGATCGTTATCCCGAATGATAAGTTACTGGAAATCGTTGATCGCCGTACTACCATGCCGGAAGCACTTCGCAAGGCTGACGAAGTTCTCCAGCAGGCAGTTCAGGGTATCACAGACCTGATTAATCTGCCGGCACTGATCAACCTTGACTTTGCAGATGTACAGACCGTTATGACAGACAAGGGAATCGCTCATATCGGTATCGGTGAAGCAAGAGGCGATGATAAGGCTATGGAAGCAGTACAGCAGGCGGTATCTTCTCCGCTTCTGGAGACTACCATCAAGGGTGCGACTCACGTTATTATCAATATTTCCGGAGACATTTCCCTTATGGATGCCAACGATGCAGCAAGCTATGTTCAGGAACTTACCGGAGAAGACGCAAATATCATCTTTGGTGCTATGTATGATGATTCTGTTGCTGATTACGCAAGAATCACTGTTATTGCAACTGGTCTGAGCGATGCAGCACAGCCGGCCGGTGCATTTGGCGCAAGAAGCAGTTCCTCTCCGTTTGCAGCGAAGAGACAGACCGCATCTGCACCGCAGAGCAGCACGGTAAACATGAACATGCCAAGCTTCAGTCTTCCGAATATGAACAGCACTTATACTAAGATGCCGTCCAGCACTGTTCAGAAGAAAGATATCCAGATTCCGGATTTCCTCAGAAACAGATAAGAAGAACGATAGATGCCCGGATGCTCTGCTGAGGGGAACTGAGATATGAAGCAGCAGAGGAGAAGTGAAGAATAATAAGATAATCAGCAGCGTAGAAGAGACTGCCGATAGAATAAAGAGAGAACAATGTAAGAAAATCCCTTTTGTACTGTGTATTCCTATACAGTACAAAAGGGATTTTTTTGTTTTTATATTACAGGAAAGTGCTTCGCATTTTCCTGTAATATAAAAAATATTGTGAGTGATTCTATGTCCTTCAGTGCATTTGCCTGACAATGAACAAGATTGGAAAAAACAGTCGATTTTCGAACATACGGGTTGGGTTTAGCTGTTTTCCCTGGTAAGGTCCTTCACGGAATTGCGCTTGTGAAAGATGACATCAACGATGGTTCTGGAAGGAAAATCCGAATAATCCCCGTGGATCCTGCGCAGAAGAATTTCGGAGGCTTTTTCTCCGATTTCCTTCAGATTCTGCGACACGCAGGTAAGGGAGGGGTTCATAACCTTAAACAGCGGATCATCGTCAAAGCACACCAGAGATACGCTTTCCGGAACTGGCTTTGTCAGTGCATAAGCAGCAGAAAGACCGCCGATACCTACCGTATAGTTGGTGAAGAAAATAGCAGTAGGCGGATGAGGGGAACTCATGACCTGTCGGAAACGCTGTTTGCCGCGCTCGGTAACGGTCTGGGAGTCATTGAACGGGATGGCAGGATACGGAGTCAGAAAAGAGGACGTGTCATATCCATTTTCTTTGTATACATCCATAAAGCCGCGGATTCGTTCTTCCAGAGTATAGGAATTAATAGAGCGCTCTACTATGGCAATATTGGTATGCCCGTTTTCCAGCAGGTGACGGGCAAGGAAAGCACCTCCGCCGTAATTGTCAGAAGTGATGCAGTCTGCGGGATGTTCGGAAAAATTAGATGGAATGGAATCCAGTATGACAACGGGAATTCCTGCCTCCTGTATCAATTGATAGTAATCGTCAGCATTGTTATGGGGAAGCATAATAACACCATCAGGATTTTGGGAGATGAGATCCTGAATGACCTTGATTTCCTTGCCCGGATTAAAGGAATAGGAACAGGTAATGACGGTGTAATTGTGCTGTATAAAATAATGTGTAACGGAATTGATCAGGGAAGCCCAGAAATAGGTGCCAAGATCCGTAAGGAGGATTGCGATTGTGTGGGTTTTCTTGGTACGGAGAATCTGTGCGGAACGGTTTGGACGGTAATCCAGACGCCGGATGGTTTCTTCAATCAGAACACGGTTTTCTTCCAGTATTTTCTTGTGATTCAGATATTTGGAGATGGTTGCCGTGGAAAGACCGGTCTCGCGGGCAATATCTTTGATCGTAATATTCATGGGGATTCCTCTTCCTGCAGATAAAACAAATGCGATATATCTGCTCATGAAATGAATCTGCCGGTATAATTTGCCGGGATAAAATCTGAATTTATCTTATCATGATTTGACGGAATCTACAAGTTGGGAAATCCATAATTGTTAAGAATGTTGGGGATTAGTATAACCCACAATAAATACCTCACCGAAACATATGGTTATTTATAGGGGGTTATACTGGTTATGTTTACCGGAAAATATATTGCTCATGGAGAAAATAAAGGAAACCATTGTCTCCATTAGTTGCTTTTGAGAAAAAGGTTGGGTATAATGAGAGAAAGAAATGAGAGGAAAGCAGATGCGATATGGGAGTAACGATTAAGGATGTTGCAAAGGAAGCAGACGTTGCAATTTCCACGGTTTCTAAATATTTAAATGGCGGAAGTGTACGAAGTGAAAATAAAAAAGCGATTGAAGCTGCGATTCGCAAGCTGAATTATTCGCCTAATAATGTTGCAAGAGGACTGCGTACATCCAGGACATACCGTGTGGGCCTCGTGACAGGATCCGGAGACAATCCCCACATGGCGACGCTTCTGGATGAGATTGAACGCCAGTTATGGAAAGATGGGTATTCTCTGACGTATCTGAATACAGAATGCTGTGATGAAAATACAGTAAGGGAATATATCGATTTTGTTGCAGAAACCGGTGTGGATGGGATTATTGTTACGGCATCCGGGAATTCCAGGGATTGCCTGCAGCGTGCCAGAGAATGCGGGATTCCTGTGGTGATCATGGAAGAGTGTTATACGGATGTCCCAACGGACTGTGTGCAGGTGGACTGCGCAGGAGGAGCCTATCAGGCAGTGGAATATCTGGTCAATGCGGGTCATCACAGAATTGCGGCAATTTGCGGTCCTGAATCCTATGTAACAGCTTCTGAGAGATATAGGGGATATCTCAGAGTGATGGAGGATTATGAAATTCCCGTTCGCGAAGAATATCTGGTAAATGGCAGATTTAAATATGACGGAGGCTATGAATGTATCAAAAAAATCTGGGAACTTCCTGAGAGACCGACGGCTGTATTTATTACGAATTATCTGATGTGTATGGGCGCGATGGAAGCTGTCTGTGAATTGGGAATCCGTGTACCCGAGGAACTTTCCGTTATAGCTTTTGATGATTTTGCTCTCTCGGTTATGGTACGCCCGAAGTTAACTGCTGTGAGGCAGCCGCTGATTGAACTGGCAGATGAAGTATGCAGGATTCTTGTTCGAAGGATCAACGGAGATTATTCGGATTTTCCACGGAAGGTCCGGCTGAAACCCTGTTTTATCGAGCGGGATTCTGTGCGTAGAAGTCTTCCGTAAAGATATAAGAAATAAGAGATGATAAGATGATGATGTAACATTTGAATGATAACGGAAATAAAACGAAAAGCATTGAAGGCAGTTTACGCTTGTCAGTGCTTTTTCTTTTGTGATATGGCAGGCGCAAAAACATACATCTTTTGATGGTTGATCGGAACTTTTGAAGTGATAATTAAGAATAAAATGAAACGTTTAACTTTTGACAAAGAAAAAAATAAACAAAAAATAGTAATAAAAATTGTATAAATGGTAAAAATACATAAAATATAATGAAAAAGGTTGAAAAATAGAAAAGGATGATATAATATAAATCCATAAAAAACGAAACGATTTACTCTCTGAATCATAATGACGAACGGAGTGATACAGAGAAATACAGCTAAGGAGGGAAATGTCATGGCAGACACAAAACAGCAGTGGTACAAAGACGCGAAATATGGTCTGTTTATTCACTGGGGACTTTATTCAATTCTTGCAGGAGAATGGGAAGATCCGAAGACGGGAGAAGTTACCAGAACGGATCGTATTGCTGAGTGGATCGAGAATAATCTGAATATTGACAGAGAAGAATACAGAAAACTGAAAGATAAGTTTCATCCGGATAAATTTGATGCGGATGCATTTGTAAAACGAGCAAAAGAGCAGTGGGGTGTCAAATACATTGTTCTTACCGCGAAACATCATGAAGGATTTGCGATGTATGATTCCAAGGTCAGCAAGTTTAATGTGAAAGATGCTACTGGTAGAGATCTTCTTCGCGAATTGTCTGATGCATGTAAAGAACATGATATCAGAATGGGTATTTACTATTCACAGGCACAGGACTGGGATGATGACAATGCGTACAAAAAAGCATTTGATGATAAAAATGAGTGGAAACCAGAATTCCGTACTTATTTTGAAGAAAAATGTAAACCGCAGGTAAAAGAACTTCTGGAAAACTATGATAACATTTCTCTGATCTGGTTTGATACACCGATGGGAATGTCTGAAGAAGAAGCAGGAGAACTTCGTGATCTGGTGAAGAGCATAAAACCGGATTGTGTGATTAGTGGACGTATCGGTCATCAGAAAGGTGACTATATGACTACTGGTGATAACTTTATTCCGAGACTTCCTTACGCTGGAGACTGGGAAGTGCCTGCTACTGTAAATGATACCTGGGGGTATAACCAATTTGACACCAACTGGAAACAGCCGGATGATATTCTTCATCTTTTATTGAAAATTATAAGCAGAGGTGGGAATTATCTTCTGAATGTGGGACCAATGGCAGATGGAACTGTTCCTGAAGCATGTGTGGATGTTTTAAATAAAGTTGGTGAATATGTAATCAGAAATGCGGAAGCAATCTATGGAACAGAGACTGTAGGAATTTATCCGTATGAAATTCCTGGTCTTGAATTTACCAGAAGACCATACAAACTTTATGTACATGTATTGTCACCGAGAATTCGTATAGAATTGCTGAATGTAGCAAATAAGCTCAAAGGTGCATACCTTGTTGATGCGGATAAAGAACCTGGAACAGAAGAGAGACTGGAATGCTGTACAGCAACTGTATGTGAAGGTTATTCCATGATTGAAGTAACCATTCCGGAAAAACTTCATCAGGCAAAGAATTACTGTGTATGTTTGGAACTGGAAGAAGAAAAACCGATTTTCGAACAGATTACAGACTAATTAACAGTTGCAGTGCCAGAAATTATTTTAGAAAATATAGGATTATATCTGAGAAGCTAAAATATTTTTTGTAATTGAAACAATACAAAAAACAATTAAAAACAATAATAAATGATAAAATATAATAAAAAACAATTGACAAGACACATACAAAATGCTACAATAAATACACTGATACGGCGATGAAATAAGCAAAATGCTTATAACGCTGCAAAGACGGAAACAAAAAACAATAATAAACACAAAACAAGGAGGAACGATTATGAAACGATTCAAAAAAGCGGCTGCGATCTGTCTGGCTGGTCTGACTGCAATGTCTACGGTTGGCGTTACCGGAGTATATGCAGAAGACACAAACTACGATGTGGACAACATGGAATTCGATAATGTAGAAATCCGCGTTGCATTCCGTTACACCAGCGGATCTGAAACAGATGGACAGAGCCAGTGGTACTACAAGAAACTGGAAGAGTTCAATGCAGAGAACGAAGGCAAAATCCATGTAACAGACGAAAGTATTTCTGCTGAATCTGATTACGAAGAGAAACTTACTACAGATTTCGCTTCCGGTTCTGTACCGAACGCATTCCTGCAGTATGGCGGAAGCCGTACCAAAGAATATGTAGATGCAGGATATATTCTGGATCTGACACCATACTTCGAGCAGTATCCGGACTGGTATGATGGTGTACAGGAATTCGCATGGGAAACTACTCAGTTCGAAGGACATGAAGGAACTTATGGTATTCCGTGGTCTTCCTATCAGCTCTGCTTATACTACAACAAAGAATATCTGGAGCAGGTAGGAGCAGAAGTTCCGGAATCCTGGGATGACCTGGTTGAAGTATGCGGCAAACTGAAAGAAGCAGGAATTCAGCCGTTCAACTATTCTGACAAGGACAACTATCACTACGAGCATCTGATGAGTGCTATGGCTCTGAAAGCATACGGACCGGAAATCGCTGATGATCTTGCAACTGACAAAGAAGCATACAATGGCGAAAAAATGGTAGCAATCTATCAGTTAATGAAAGATATGATCGATGCTGGATATTGGGGAGATGCAATCCTCAGCACAGACTTCTCCACAGAGAGAAATATGTTTGAAGCAGGACAGGCAGCTTTCACAGTTGATGGAACATGGAACTGCGGTAACTTCCAGAACGATTCCGATACTACACTCTTCGATGCACAGAAGATCGGTGTTACCAGAATTCCATACATCAATGAAGAATACAAAACAGTAGAAATGGGCGGCGGTTCCGATACATACTACATCACAACTCTGAACAAGAGCGAAGAAGAAATCGCAGCAACTGTTAAATTCATCAAATACCTCACAAACGTAGATGCCATCAATGAAATGTGTGAATTCAGCCCGACAACATATGCAGAAAAAGTTACAATCGAAACCGGTAACTACCTGCTGGACGAGGTAAATGCAATCATGGCTGAGAATACTGCATCCAAACTGGAACTTCCAAACTATGATACAAATACAGCAGCAATGGATACTATCCGTAATTCCCTTCAGGCTCTGGCAACTGGTGCTTCCGCACAGGAAGTTGGCGACGATATCGTTAATAAGATGTCTGCATACGAATAATCGCCGGGTTAACGGATACTGAGTTTATATGAAAAGGGGAAGCAAAGGCTTCCCCTTTTTTACCGATAAGCTGTGAAACAGTTATTCGGTTATGAGCAGGCAGCAAAGCGGATTCTGAATATCCGCTGGATTCAAAGGAGGTATATGAATGTCGAAAACAAGCACAGTACCAAAAGTAAAACAGAAACTGGACAAGAAAGACCTGACGATTTCGATTCTCTTTTTGCTTCCGGCAATTCTGATTTGTGTTGTATTTATCATTTATCCGGTATTTGACACATTCAGTCTTTCTTTCTGCAAATGGAACGGAATGTTCGGCGCAGTGAAAGAAAGGGTCGGAATGGAAAACTACTATAAAATTGTAACAGACAAAATGTTCTGGAATGCAATGCTGAACAGCTTTTATTTTATGATCGGCGGTTTCGTGATTCTGATGCCGCTGGCATTCGGACTTGCACTTCTGGTTACATCCAAGATTAAAGGAACCAGCTTTTTCCGTACCTGCTATTTCCTTCCATGTATGTTGGGAACAACTGCAGTTGCGCTGATGTGGACTTTCATGCTGAATCCGAATTTCGGTGTATTTCATGCCATAGAGAATTTGTTGGGGATTGATATGGCGATTCCGGATGTTCTGACTGTGAAAACATTGAATGTCTGGATCGTTATCCTGGTTAATGAATGGATGTATGCAGGATATAATATGCTGATTTTTGCAGCAGGACTGGTAGCGATTCCGGAAGATCTGAACGAGGCTGCAGCTCTGGATGGCGCGACTGGATGGCAGAGAATCCGTTATATTACCCTGCCTCTGATGAAAAACTCCTTCAAAGTTTTCTCAATTCTGTGTATTACAGGATGTCTGAAGGTATTCGATATTATCTGGGCAATGACACGAGGCGGCCCGAATGATATCAGTTCCACTCCTTCCATCATGCTGTATTCTCAGGGCTTTTCCTATAAACTTTTCGGACGAAGCAGTGCTTATGGTGTGATCCTGCTTGTTCTGGGAATTGTCTTAAGCTTAGTGACAAACCGTATATTCCGTGAAGATAAGGATCTCGCGATGTAAGAGAAAGGAGGATCATCATGGCAGAGACAATTGGAAAAAAGAATAAACACAAAGTACGTCCGGGCGAGGTGGCTCTCTATGTCATCGCGATTTTCTGGACATTTATGACATTGTTTCCGGTAGCAGTTACGATTCTGGCGTCTTTCAAATCAAAGGCGGAAATCTATCTGAATCTGATGAGCTGGCCGAACGAGTTCCTGATTGAGAACTATATTAATGCAAATAAGACAGCAGATGCACTGAGAACCATTACCAATTCTCTGATCGTTGCAACTCTTACAACTGTGGCAAATACAGTGGTAGGTATGATGGCAGCTTACATTCTGTCAAGAAAAGATTACAAATTCCTGAAATTTGTCTATATCTTTTTCATGATCGGCGTTATGGTTCCTGTACATTGTACGCTGATTCCGATCAATAATCTTGCAACCGCACTGAATGCGAAGAACAATCTGCTCTTCCTGATCTGCATTTATGTGGCATTTAATATGTCGCAGGCAATCTTCCTTTATACGGGATTTATGGATGGAATTTCGCGGAACCTTGATGAGGCGGCGATCATAGACGGCTGCAGCAACTGGTCACTGCTCTGGAGAATTCTTTTCCCTGTCTGCAAACCAATCGTTGCTACAGAGGCAATCTTCATCTTCATCGCAGGATACAGTGAGCTGGTATTCTCCATGATCATGATGACAGATACCAAATACTTTACCGTATCTCGTGCTATGCTGAATTTCTCCTCCACCCATTCTCAGGAGATTGGAAATCAGTTCGCATTCGTTGTTATGTCAGTAATCCCGATGGTATTGATTTATATCATTTTCCATAAACAGATTGAAAAAGGTATGCTGTCGGGCGCAATCAAAGGATGATTTTACAGGAGGAAACAAATATGTATCAGGATAGAGATAAATATCAGAAATATGAGTTTAACAGAGAAGAATATAATAAACGTATGGAATGGTATCAGGACGCACGTTTTGGAATGTTTATCCACTGGGGACTGTATTCCATCCCTGCAAGAGGTGAATGGGTTCGCAGCGTTGAGGAAATTCCGGAGGAAGAGTACCTTCCGTTTATGAAAGAATTCGATGCCAGAGATTATGACCCGAAACAGTGGGCAAAGGAAGCAAAAGCAGCAGGTATGAAATATGTCGTGCTGACAGCAAAGCATCATGACGGTTTCTGTCTGTTTGACAGCAAATATACCGATTACAAGGTAACCAATACACCTGCCGGAAGAGACCTGATCAAAGAATATGTAGAGGCTCTTCGCGCAGAAGGTCTGAAGGTGGGAATTTACTTTACACTCCTTGACTGGCATCATCCGGATTATCCGCATTACCAGGACAAAAATCATCCGATGAGAAACCATCCGGAATGCGGCAATGAAAACCGTGATTTCTCCCGTTATGTAGAATATCTGTATAATCAAGTAGAAGAAATCTGCACCAATTATGGTAAAATTGATATTATCTGGTTCGACTTCTCCTATGATGATATGAGAGGAGAAAAATGGGGCGCAACAGATCTGGTTAGCATGGTGCGCAGCCTGCAGCCGGGTATCATTATTGACAACCGTCTGGAAGCAAGCGGTGAAGGACGTGGTTCCCTGTATGAATGTAATCCGAAGCCGTTCCACGGCGACTTTGTAAGTCCGGAACAGATCATTCCGCCGGAAGGAATCTGTGATGTGGAAGGCAACCCGATGGTATGGGAAGCTTGCTTTACCATGAATAATAACTGGGGATACTGTGCAAATGACCACTATTATAAACCTGCTTCCATGCTGATCAAGAAGCTGGTAGAGTGTGTTTCCAAGGGCGGAAACATGATTCTGAATGTAGGTCCGGATGCAAAAGGAAAATTCCCGAAGGAATCCTCTGCGATTCTGGCTGAGATCGGACGCTGGATGGATAAGAATCATGACAGTATCTACGGATGTTCACCGGCAGAAAATATTCCGAAACCGGATTACGGCCGTGTAACAAGAAACGGCAATAAATATTATGTACATATTTATGAGAATACACTTGGACCGCTTCCATTGATCGGTTTCGATAAGGATAAGATCGTGAAGGTTCGTGCTCTGGATGACGGACATGAAATTCCGCTTTCCACTGCATGGATGCACAGCGATTATCCGGATATTGCATTCGTAGATCTGGGACCGGATCCAGTGCTTCCGGATTCTGTGGATTATGTACTGGAAGTAGAAATGAAAGAGTGATCATCGGCACTTCTGACAGTGTACGGATGATTGTGGATGAGGAATGCGCTATGGAAACGAAACGGAAAATGACTTTGGAAGTCTGCGTGGAAAGTGTGGAATCTGCACTTGCTGCCGTTGAGGGAGGCGCAGACAGACTGGAATTATGTGCAGACCTGATCATTGGAGGGACAACACCTTCGCCCGCACTGTTTCGTGCGATCAGAAGACGCACAGACATCCCGATGCATGTCATGATCAGGCCTCGATTCGGTGATTTTTGCTATACGGAGAGCGAACTGGAGATTATGAAAGACCAGATTGAAGAATTTCGTAATCTGGGAGCAGAAGGAATCGTTCTGGGTATTTTGAAATCTGACGGAAGTCTGGATACAGAAAAAATGGCAGAATTGCTTGCCTGTGCAGGGGGAATGAAGATCACACTGCACCGCTGCTTCGATATGTGCAGAGATCCGGAGAAAACTCTGGAGGAAGCAGTGAAGCTTGGCGTATCCATTATACTGACTTCGGGGCAGAAAGACCGATGCGTGGATGGAACAGAACTTCTGAGGGAACTGCAGCAAAAAGCCGCAGGAAGAATCATTATTCAGGCAGGCTCCGGTGTGGAAGCAGGAATAATCCGTGAGGTGTATGAGAAAACGGGTATCTGTGCTTACCACATGTCTGGAAGCAGGGTGTACGATAGTCTTATGACGTATCGGAAAGAAGGAGTCAGCATGGGCCTTCCGGGATTCAGCGAATATGAAATCCGCTCCACGGATTGCGTGAAAATCCGGGAAGCACGCAGGGTTCTGGATCAGTGTATGTGAGAAATGAATTTTCGAATGTCATAGTTAAAGGATTGTTGAGCCTTTTAAAATACTGCCGTATAAATGAGTGAAATCATTGGTGCGGCAGTATTTTCATATGAAGATTTTCATAAAAGCAAAAAATGGAAGTGACGAAAAACTGTAGATAATAGAAAAGTTTAATGGTAGTAATTGAGGGGGTGTCTATAAAAATGGACAGAGAAAAATATCTTTCCCAGATTGATGAAGTGATCAAAGCAGGACCTTACGAGAATACCTGGGATTCTCTTTGTGAACATCCTACTCCGAAATGGTATGAAAAAGGCAAATTTGGTATTTTTATTCACTGGGGTGTTTACAGTGTTCCGGCGTTCGGGGATGAGTGGTATCCGCGCAAGGTATACCAGCAGGGTTCCAAAGAAAATCATCATCATCTGGAAAAATACGGACCATTGAATGAATTTGGATATAAAGATTTTATTCCGATGTTTAAAGCGGAGAAATTTGATCCGAAGGAATGGGCGGATCTGTTTGAGGAAGCCGGAGCAAAATTTGTGGTTCCGGTTGCAGAGCATCATGACGGATTTCAGATGTATGCCAGTGAACTGAGTCACTGGAATGCAGCAGAAATGGGACCGAAGCGGGATGTACTGGGAGAACTGAAGACGGAAGTGGAAAAGAATGGTATGGTACTTGGCGCTTCTTCCCATCGTGCGGAGCATTTCTGGTTCTTTAACGGAGGACGTCTGATTCCGGAATCGGATGTATACGAGGAAATGGGTTCTCTGGAACATGACAGATCAGACGAGGATTCTGCAAAAGACTCCCTGTACTGGCCGGCAGCAGGAATTATGAGAAATCATGACGACCTTTATGATAATCCTCCGACAGAAGAATTTATGCAGGACTGGCTGGTTCGCACCTGTGAGATCGTGGATAAATATCGTCCAAAACTGATTTTCTTTGACTGGTGGATCCAGGAGTATAAATGGAAACCATATCTGCGTAAATTTGCGGCTTATTATTATAACAGAGCTGCTGAATGGGGCGAAGAGGTTGCCATTGATGCAAAATTTGATGCCTATGTAAAAGGAAGTGCAGTGAGAGATCTGGAGAGAGGTCAGCTGGATCATATCACACCGGATTTCTGGCAGAATGATACTTCTGTTGCCAAGAATTCCTGGGGTTATACCGAAGGAAATGATTACAAAAAACCGTCTGATGTGGTCATGGATCTTGTGGATGTAGTCAGCAAGAACGGTGCACTGCTCCTGAATGTGGGACCAAAAGCAGACGGAACCATTCCTGAGGAAGATGCCCATATTCTCCGGGAAATCGGCAAATGGCTGAAAGTGAACGGAGAAGCGATCTACAATACCAAACCATGGAAAATCTTTGGGGAAGGTCCTACGGTT
Source organism: Blautia sp. HCP3S3_G3 (assembly GCF_052063365.1). NCBI lineage: Bacteria > Bacillati > Bacillota > Clostridia > Lachnospirales > Lachnospiraceae > Blautia > Blautia sp. HCP3S3_G3. The sequence continues at coordinate 23,015 of NZ_JBQHXR010000009.1, forward strand.
GTGCCGGAAGGAAGCTTTACGGATACCTATCAGAAGAATTTCACCAGTGAAGATTTCCGTTTTACCTGCAGAAGCAATTATATTTATGCCATTGTTCTGAAATGGCCGGAAGATGGGGAAATCCATATCCGCTGCATGGGTAAACATCAGGAACTTCTGAAGACCACGATCCGCGATATTGAACTTCTGGGGACAGGTCTGCATCCCAGCTACTTCCGCAATGAAGCACTGGATATCGGATGTGGAAAAAGTTTTGATTTCGGAGATATGCCGGCTGTACTGAAGATTACTGTGGAATGATGGCTTTCGTTATAAAAAACGGCGATTGAGAAAAGCCGGGAGAGAAATATCTGTAGATGAATGTCAGCAATAGAGCATTCGCAGAGGAATGACAGGAAAGATGCTGGTATAAAGCATTGCCGCAGGGAAATTTTGCTGCTTTTGGATACTGCCGGCAGATGAGAATATATGATTTTGAACAGGAGAAGATGCGCGATATGAGTAAAAAAAGATATACAGGAAATTGGGAATCTGTAAATCAGCATGAGGTTCCCAAATGGTATGATGACTGCAAATTTGGTATTTTTATTCACTGGGGAATTTATTCGGTGCCTGCATTTGCTCCCCATACATGGGAACTGGGTGAGGTGGATTCCAAGGAATGGTTTGCCGATAACCCGTACGCAGAATGGTATTATAATTCGCTGAATATCGGGAAAGGGCCGACATATGAGCATCATATCGAAACCTATGGCAAAGATTTCAAATATGAAGATTTTATCCCAATGTGGAAGGCAGAAAACTGGAACCCTGCACAGTGGGCGGAGCTTTTCAAAGAAGCCGGAGCACAGTACGTGGTTCTGACCACCAAACATCATGACGGTTTCTGTCTGTATCCAAGCAAATATACGGATTTTAACTGCGTGAAAATGGGACCGAAGAAGGATATCACAGGTGAGTTGACAAAAGCAGTCCGCGATGCAGGTCTGCGTATGGGACTTTACTATTCCGGGCTGATCGACTGGCAGTTTGCCAATGATCCGATCTATGAAGATGATGACCTGTTTGGTACGGCAAGTCCGACATTTGCTTATGCAGATTATTCCTATAACCAGATGATGGAACTGGTGGACAATTATGAGCCGAGTGTATTCTGGAATGATATCGGATGGCCGAAGCAGAGTGAGGAAGCAATGCCGTATTTCCTGGCCCACTATTACAATAAAGTGGAAGAGGGCGTTGTGAACGACCGCTTTAATGACCGCTATCATGACTTCCTTACAAAAGAATACAAATCAGGAAAAGTGGACCGCACCAATAAATGGGAAATGTGCCGCGGCATGGGTCTTTCCTTTGGATATAATGCAAATGAGGGAGATGACAAACTGATTTCTGTTCCGGATCTTATTGCACTTCTGGTAGCCACAGTTGCCAACAACGGAAACCTTCTTCTGAATATCGGACCAAAAGCAGATGGAACGATTCCGGAAGAACAGGTGAAGAGACTGAAGATTCTTGGCGCATGGCTGAATGTAAACGGCGAGGGAATCTACGGAACACGCTGCAGCGATCGTGAATCAGAAATTCTGGAAAATGGTGTGGAACTGCATTACACCCAGAAAGATGGAAATCTGAATGTGTTTGCTGTAGGATTAAAAGAAGGCGAAAATGAATTTGTGATCAAAGGATATCGCGGAGAACTTCGTCCGTTTGAAAAAGCGGTAGAGATGGAGACAGAAGCGTGCCCGGATGGCCTGAAAGTAAGAATTAAGAATTACCGAGAGGATTTCTATACCGTAGGTATGACATCTGCAAAATAGCAGACAGAATAAATAATGAGAAAAGGGCGGTCATCACCGCCCTTTTCCTGTCAGTATTTACAGGAGAAAGTCCCGCATTTGGTTTCGCTGCTGATATTGGCATGAGGTCCGTCGATATCAATGGCAGCCGCCGTACATTTGCAGTGTTCATTATAGGTACACTCATGGGCTTTGCAGTCGATCTGGATTTTTTCACATCCGCAGTGCTCGTGGGTGATGTTCATGGCTGAGCCTGCATTGCGGTCACGAAAGCTGCCGCAGCTGGTTTCGTCTGGTTTGTGTGCCTGCTCGCCTGTGACTTCAATCTCGCCTCTGGAACAAAGCTGGTTTTCGTTGTACACGCAGGTAGTTGCAGAACAGGTTAAAATGGTCATGTTCATGTTCCTCCTTTTTTAATGTAGCCTTTTTACAGCTGTCCGTAGTATGCCCGAAAAAAAAGAAAAATATGCCGTTGTGCCGTTGCTTTTTCGACAAAAGGCCAGAAAACTCCGTCCCCAGCGGTTTACGCACATAAGAATTAATGATATAATGGGTAAAGTGTGAAAACATAAAATCAATGAGGAATGATATGGAAGGGAGAAGGATTATGGAGAAACAGAGAGACAGCTTTACGAACAAGCTGGGATTCGTTCTGGCAGCCGCCGGATCTGCTGTTGGATTGGGGAATTTATGGAGGTTTCCGTACCTTGCGGCCAAGCATGGAGGAGGAATTTTTCTGCTGGTATATCTGATACTTGCAGTGACATTTGGATTTGCAATGATGGTGACAGAGATTGCTATCGGAAGAAAGACGCATCTGAGCGCAGTCGGAGCATTTGAAAAGCTGAACCGGAAATGGGGATTTATTGGTTATCTTGCGTGTCTGGTTCCGTTTATTATTACGCCGTATTACTGCGTGATCGGCGGTTGGGTGCTGAAGTATTTTACCGTATTTATTACCAATCAGGTATCAGCGGCAGCATCGGATGAGTTTTTTACCGGATTCATTACACAGCCGGCCGCACCGGTGATTTTCTTTATGATTTACGCAGCAGCAACGGTAGTGATCGTTATGTTTGGCGTTGAGAAGGGCGTGGAAAAGGCCAGTCGTCTGATGATGCCGCTGCTGATCATTATGACGGTGGTGATTTCCGTGTTTAGCCTGATGCAGCCGGGGGCTGTGGATGGTCTGATTTATTATCTGAAACCGGATTTCAGCAGATTCAGTGCAACGACAGTTTTGGCAGCGATGGGGCAGCTCTTTTATTCCATGTCTCTGGCCATGGGAATTATGATCACTTATGGATCTTATATGAAAAAGGACGCCAGCCTGGAGAAATCTGTACGGCAGATTGAGATTTTTGATACCGGCATTGCTTTTATGGCAGGTCTGATGATTATTCCTGCAGTGTTTGCTTTTTCCGGCGGAAGCGAAGAGGCACTTGGCAAAGGCCCGAGCCTGATGTTCATTACCCTGCCGAAAGTATTTGACAGCATGAAGTTCGGAACCGTGATCGGGGCGGTATTTTTCCTGCTGGTTCTGTTTGCAGCTCTGACATCTTCCATTTCTCTGGTAGAGACGCTGGTATCCATGGTTATGGATAAGCTGGGCTGGACGCGGAAAAAGTCCTGTGTTGTGCTTCTGATTTACCTTTTTGCTCTTGGAATTCCGGTATCTCTGGGATTTGGTGTATGGAGCTTTATTGCACCGTTGGGTATGAGCCTTCTGGATTTCTTCGACTTTGTAAGCAACAGCGTTCTGATGCCGATCGTTGCTATTCTGACCTGTGCCTTTGTTGGATTTATCATAAAACCGAAGGCGATCATTGAAGAAGTGGAAATCAACGGAGCTTTTGGGATTAAGAAGTTTTATTCCGTAATGATTAAGTATATTGCACCATTATTCCTGGTGGCAATTCTGCTCTTCGCAATTATGGAGACAATGGGAATCATAGTTGTGTAAGACTGGAGAAACAGGGATGGCAGTCCAAAGTTGTTAAACGGATAACTGCTCATGCGGAATGCTGAGCAGTTGTCGTGCTGCTGTTCATTGAAATATTTTGCGAAGTGTGCCCTCCGGGCAGGATTCCTCTGCGGCAGAGAGGAATTATATTACGAAAGCAATCTGTCGCAGGCAGAGAATCCTGCAGAGCAGGGTTCTTTTTTTGCAAATTATAGGAAAGAAAAATATATAAAAAACACTTGCTTTATCCCGAAGTTCGTGTTATAGTATCTAAGTACGTGAAGAAAACAAAGCAGAGTTCCACTCTCACCTCAGCGCATGTATGAAGCGACTCGGGTTTATATTGCACAGTTACGCAGGCTGATACTGCGTGCATGTGAGTATAGGAGAGTGTGGATTTGTGTCCGCACTTTTTTTCATGTTTCATCTGGAAAGCATTGCTTTTTCCAGCGTTTCAGAGGGTGACGGGATGTCATTGGTTTATCATTTATCAGGTATGGAGGTGCACTACAATTAGCAATTTAATGATTAACGAACAGATCAGAGACAAAGAGGTACGCTTAATAGGAGCAGACGGAGCTCAGCTTGGAATCATGTCTGCGCGTGAAGCGATGGCGAAGGCTCAGGAGGCAGGACTTGACCTGGTAAAGATTGCCCCGCAGGCGAAGCCGCCGGTATGTAAGATTATCGATTACGGTAAATACCGCTACGAACTCGCACGTAAAGAAAAAGAAGCGAAGAAAAAACAGAAGACCATCGAAGTCAAAGAAGTGCGTCTTTCTCCGAATATTGATACCAACGACCTGAATACCAAGGTAAACGCGGCAAGGAAATTCCTTTCCAAGGGCGACAGAGTAAAGGTTACCCTGCGTTTCCGTGGAAGAGAGATGGCACATATGGCAAGCAGCAAACATGTGCTGGACGATTTTGCAGAGCTTCTGAAGGATGTTGCTACTGTGGAGAAAGCTCCGAAGGTAGAAGGCAGAAGCATGACTATGTTTTTAACGGAAAAACGTTAAAAGGCTGTCAGCAGTCCGGATTGTATGAAAGTACGTCAGGACAGACAGCTAAATAAAGATACGAAGATTAAGGAGGAAATAACAATGCCAAAAATTAAAACATGTAGAGCAGCAGCTAAGCGTTTCAAAAAGACAGGAACCGGTAAATTAGTAAGAAATAAAGCTTACAAGAGCCATATCTTAACCAAGAAATCTCAGAAGAGAAAGAGAAATCTGAGAAAATCTACTGTTGTTGATTCTACAAATGTTAAGAGCATGAAGAAAGCATTACCATATTTATAAGATAGAGAAGAAGACGAACAGGAGGAAAATAAGAAATGGCAAGAATTAAAGGCGGCTTAAACGCAAAGAAAAAACATAACCGTACATTAAAACTGGCAAAAGGCTACAGAGGAGCCCGTTCCAAACAGTATAGAGTAGCAAAACAGTCTGTAATGAGAGCACTTACCAGCGCATACGCAGGCAGAAAACAGAAAAAACGTCAGTTCAGACAGCTCTGGATCGCACGTATCAACGCTGCTGCAAGAATGAACGGACTTTCCTACAGCAAAATGATGCATGGTCTGAAAGTTGCAAACATCGACATCAACAGAAAGATGCTTGCAGACCTTGCAGTAAACGATGCAGAAGGCTTCGTAGCACTTGCTGAGATCGCTAAGAAAGCAATCGCTTAATCTGAGTTTTTAGAATACCGGATTGTACACTCTCCCGCGGGATTTTTCCTGCCGGGGGAGTTTTTTATATTACAGGAAAGTGCTCCGCATTTTTCTGTAATAGTAATATAAAAAAGCCCTCCGGGCGGGATCACACTGCGGAGAATAGAGATTTTGCTGCTTTATTTCTTTAAAATTATAAATTTTTTGTAAATTCGCACTTGCATTCAAAATTACATGGTGCTATAATTTGTACATTGATAATAAATCAGAGGAAGCCAAAGCCGGCTGGGAACCCAGTTGGCTTTTTGACTTTACTATCGGCTCAGAACGGAAATGGGTTCTTCTGATACTCTACAAAATAGGAGGAGAAAGTATTATGAGAAATTTGAAAAAAGCACTCAGTGTAACAGCAGCCGTTGCTATGGCTGTAACAGCAGTAGCTCCTGTATCTGTATTTGCAGAAGATGAGACATTTAAGATCGGCGTAATCGGACCAATGACAGGTGACTATGCACAGTATGGTCTTGGTGTTTATAACGCAGCTAAGATTGCAGCAGATGAGATCAACGCAGCCGGCGGAATGAACGGATATCAGATAGAGATTCTGGATGCAGGCGATGACCAGGGTGACCCGGAGAAAGCTCTGAATGCATACAATGACCTTCTGGACAAAGGTATGCAGATGCTTTGCGGAACTGTTACATCCGGTGCATGTATCGCAGTAGGTGCTGAAGCAGCTGAAAGTACATTCCTGTTCACACCATCCGGAAGTGCTGTAGATTGTATCACAGCAGGTTCCAATGAGTTCCGTATGTGCTTCACAGACCCTGCACAGGGAACGAAATCCGCACAGTACATTTCCGAGAACGGACTTGCTACCAAGGTTGCAACTCTTTATGATTCCGCAGCAGACTACAATGTAGGTGTACATGATTCCTTTATCGAAGGCGCAGCAGAATTCGGTCTGGAAGTTGTTGCTGATGAAGCTTACACCACAGACAGCAACACAGACTTCTCCGTACAGCTTTCCAAGATCAAAGAGAGCGGTGCAGAACTTCTGTTCCTGCCAAACTACTACTCTGACAATGCTCTGATTCTTCAGCAGGCAGCTGATGCAGGTCTTGACATCACTGTATTCGGTGTTGATGGTATGGACGGTATCCTTGGCGTAGAGAACTTTGATACTTCTCTTGCAGAAGGCGTTATGCTTCTGACACCATTCTCTGCAACAGCTGAAGATGAAGCAACTGTAAACTTTGTAACAGCATACAAAGATGCTAACAACGGCGAAATTCCGAACCAGTTTGCAGCAGATGCTTATGACGTAATTTATGCAATCAAATTAGCTGCAGAAGACGCTGGTATCACACCGGATATGTCCAATGAAGACATCAGCGCAGCACTTTCCGCTTCCATGCTGAACATCGAGCTTGACGGTCTTACCGGAACAGCTAAATGGACAGAAGACGGCGAATGTGATAAGGCTCCTAAGGCTGTTGTAATCAAAGATGGCGCTTACGAGATGATGGACTAATATTTCCCTGAATACGCGGGGGATTGCCGTTTAAGAAACGGAGGGACGGTTACCTGTGAAAAAGGAACCGTCCTTTTATTATATCATAGGAAAGTGCTTTGCATTTTCCTATGATATAATAAAGATATCACGGGAAAATATCTGTATTTTCCTGTGATATAGAATGAGAAAAGCCCTTCGGGCGGTAACCGTAACGATAAATTCATTTTATGAGGTGCACTATGAGTTTTATATCTTATTTAAAAGATGGGATAAGCCTGGGCAGTGTTTACGCAATTATCGCATTGGGATATACCATGGTATACGGTATTGCGAAGATGCTGAATTTTGCTCATGGAGATATTATTATGGTCGGTGCGTTTGTAATTCTTACTGCAATTACGAAGGCCGGTCTTTCTCCGGTAGTATCTGTCATCCTGGGTATTATCGTATGTACAGTTCTTGGCGTGGTAATCGAGATGGTTGCTTACCGCCCGCTTCGAAAAGCATCTTCCAACCTTGCAGTGCTGATCACGGCGATTGGTGTCAGTTATCTGCTTCAGAATCTGGCTCTGCTGATCTTCGGAGCAGATGCGAAGAGCTTTGTAACTGTCATCAACGTTCCTACTCTGACATTGTTTGATGGAAGACTGACGATTAAAGGAATCACGATCGTGACGATTCTGGCATGTATTGTAATCATGCTGGGACTTACGTTTTTTGTTAATAAAACAAAACCGGGACGTGCCATGCAGGCTGTTGCCGAGGACAGAGATGCGGCCCAGCTGATGGGAGTCAACGTAAATGCTACGATTTCACTGACATTTGCCATTGGTTCCGGTCTGGCTGCAATTGCAGGTCTTCTGTTATGTTCCGCTTACCCTACATTAACACCGTACACAGGTGCGATGCCTGGTATCAAGGCGTTCGTGGCAGCGGTATTTGGAGGAATCGGTTCCATTCCGGGAGCTATGGTCGGCGGAATCCTTCTGGGTGTGATTGAGATTTTTGGACGAGCTTACATTTCATCCCAGGTAGCGGATGCAATTGTATTTGCGGTACTGATTATCGTGCTTCTTGTAAAACCTGCAGGATTGTTCGGCAAGAACATCCAGGAGAAAGTGTAAGGTGGCCGATATGAAGAAAAATATGAACAAAACATCAAAGAATAATTTTATTACATATGCAATGGTGGTCGTAATCTTTGCAGTGGTACAGACTCTTTCCTCAACAGGAAATCTGTCAAACCTTCTGAAGGGACTTCTGGTTCCTCTCTGCGTTTATACGATTGCAGCTGTTTCTCTGAACCTGGTGGTTGGTTTTTCCGGTGAACTGAGTCTGGGTCATGCAGGCTTTATGTGTGTGGGGGCCTATTCCAGTGCATTGTTTTCCAATGTGGTAGGAGATGCCCTTCCTTCTGTTCCAAGACTGATCCTGGCAATTCTCATCGGTGCTGCCGTGGCAGGTGTATTCGGTATTCTCATCGGTATTCCTGTTCTGAGACTCCGCGGTGACTATCTTGCGATTGTAACACTGGCATTCGGTGAGATTATCAAGAACCTGATCAACGTGTTATATGTGGGTGTTGATGAGAATGGTATCCATGTGGCAACCAGTTCTGCCGGACTGAATCTGGAAGCCGGCGGCAAACAGATCATGAAAGGTGCGCTTGGTATTTCCGGTACCTCTACCCTTTACAAAGATATTAAGCCGTATCTATTCCTGATCGGTATCATCCTGGTTCTGATCACACTGTTTGTGGTACAGAATCTGGTACATTCCAGAAGCGGACGTGCGATTATGTCCACTCGTGATAACCGTATTGCGGCAGAATCTGTGGGAATCAATATTACGTCCTACAAGCTTCTGGCGTTTACTGTTTCCGCAGCACTGGCCGGGGTTGCAGGTGTGCTGTATGCACATAACCTTTCGATGCTGAAGGTTTCTATTTTTGACTACAACCTGTCCATTATGATTCTTGTATATGTGGTTCTTGGCGGCATCGGTAACCTGCGCGGTTCCATTATCGCAACGATTATTCTGTATGCACTTCCGGAACTGCTCCGCGGATTCTCCACGTATCGTATGCTGATTTATGCAATTGTCCTGATTGCAATGATGCTCTTTAACTGGGCACCTGCTGCTCGTAACTGGAGAAGCCGTATTGTTGAAAAAATCAAAGGAACAAGACCAAAGAAGGAGGCAGCTTAATTATGGCAATACTTGATGTAAATACATTGTCTATTTCGTTCGGCGGCCTTCGTGCAGTTGATAATTTTAATATCACTATCGAAAAAGGACAGCTTTATGGACTGATCGGACCGAACGGCGCCGGTAAGACAACTGTTTTTAACCTTCTGACGGGTGTTTACAAACCTACAGAAGGAATTATCCGCCTGGATGGAGAAGACATCACAGGCAAAAGTACGATTGAGATCAACAAGGCCGGAATTGCCAGAACCTTCCAGAATATCCGCCTGTTTAAGGATATGCCGGTTCTCGACAATGTAAAAGTCGGTCTTCATAACCATCATCCCTATTCTACTCTTACAGGAATCCTGAGACTTCCGAAATATTATAAGGTGGAAAAAGAGATGGATGAGCGTGCCATGGAAATCCTGAAAGTATTTGATCTGGACAAAGAAGCAGAATATCTGGCAGGAAATCTTCCTTATGGCAAGCAGCGTAAACTGGAAATTGCCAGAGCGCTTGCAACGGATCCGAAGCTGCTGCTTCTGGATGAGCCGGCAGCAGGCATGAACCCTAATGAGACTCAGGAGCTGATGGACACCATCCGTTTTGTGAGAGATCATTTTGACATGACGATTCTTCTGATTGAGCATGATATGAAACTGGTAGGCGGAATCTGTGAGGAACTGACTGTTCTGAACTTCGGTCAGGTTCTGACACAGGGCAAGACTGCTGAGGTACTGAAAGATCCGGCAGTAGTAACTGCATATCTGGGTGAATAGGAGGAATCGGAACTATGGCAATGTTAGAGGTAAAAGATTTACACGTGTATTACGGCGTGATTCAGGCATTGAAGGGGATTTCCTTTGAAGTCAACCAGGGTGAGGTTATCGCTCTGATCGGTGCCAACGGTGCCGGAAAAACAACGACGCTGCACACACTTACCGGACTGATTCCGGCGAAACAGGGTACCATTACTTTTGAGGGAAAAGACATTACCAGAATGCCTGCCCACAAGATCGTGCAGATGGGAATTGCTCATGTGCCGGAAGGACGAAGAGTTTTTTCTCAGCTGAGTGTTTATGAAAATCTGATTATGGGTGCCTATACCCGCAAAGATAAAAATGAGATTGCAGAAAGTCTGGCGAATGTTTACAAGCGTTTTCCGCGCCTTGAGGAACGTAAGAATCAGAGAGCCGGTACATTATCCGGCGGCGAGCAGCAGATGCTTGCCATGGGCCGTGCTCTTATGAGTAAGCCGAGAATCATTGTTATGGATGAGCCTTCTATGGGTCTGTCACCGATTTTCGTAAATGAGATTTTTGATATTATTCAAAAAGTCAGCGAAAGCGGTACCACAGTTCTTCTGGTAGAACAGAATGCAAAGAAAGCTCTGACCATTGCAGATAGAGCTTATGTTCTGGAAACCGGCAAAATTTCTCTGTCCGGTAAAGCAGAAGATCTTCTGCATGACGAATCTGTCCAGAAAGCATATCTGGGAGAATAGGAGGCAAATATGGAGAATGTTGTCATTACCATTGCGCGTGAATATGGAAGCGGCGGACGGACCATCGGCGGAATGCTTTCCAAAAAACTGGGAATCCACTATTATGACAAGGATATTATTCGGCTGGCTTCAGAAGACAGCGGAATTCATGAGAGACTGTTTGGCCGTGTAGACGAGTATTCCAGTGTCAGACCGCCAATTTTCGGAAAGAGCGGTGTTTATACGGGAGAACTGATTCCTCCTCAGAGTAAGGATTTTACATCTGATGAGAATCTGTTTACCTATCAGGCAAAAACGATCAAGGAGCTTGCTGCAAAAGAATCCTGTGTGATCATTGGCCGCTGCGGTAATTTTATCCTGGATAAAGACCATTATCCGAATGTTCTCCGCGTGTTTGTTCATGCTTCCTGGGAATTCCGTATGCAGGAATCCGCAAAAAAGCTGAGCAAGACAACAAGAGAAATCGAAAAGTTTCTGGAAAAAGATGATAAGCGCAAGAAAGAGTACTGCAAACGTTTCACCGGTCACGACTGGACAGATCCGTCATTCTATGATCTGTACCTGGATACCGGAGTTCTTGGATACGAAGGATGTATTGCGGAAATAGAAAAGGCTTATCATGAGCTTGCTGCAAAATAAAAGAAATCATGTATGCACCGGAATCTGCCGAGGAGGCGGTTTTCGGTGCATTTTTATTACAGGAAAGAGATCCTGTCGGAGAACCATTAAATTAAAGAGATCCTGTCGGAGAACCATTAAATTAAAGAGCTCCTGCCGGAGAACCATTAAATAAAAAAACAGCTGTCGGGACAGTCCGTTTAATTTAAAAAAGCCCTCCGGGCTGGATCACACTGCGGCGGAGAGGAAATATATTGCTAAAGCAATCCGCCGCAGGCGGAGAATCCTGCAAAGCAGGATTCCTTCTTGAGTTATATGAAAGTTATATAGAAAAGGATTTGCCTGTCTTGAGATACAAAATGCCATCTTCAGGAGATAAAAAAGTATTGTTTTTCATATATTTGGAAGTAAGAGAGTATCTTAGATGACTGGTAATGAAAGTATGAGCAATGGAAAAAAGATTCTGGCTATTTTCCTGGCAGCAGTTGTGCTGTCAGTACCTTTTCGCAGTAAAGAAGTGAGATTGACGGCAGCCCGCGCTATAGCCGGGGAAGGGATGCTGCGGCTGGTGGAGGCATCCATGGAACATCCGAGAGTAGCACTGACTTTTGATGACGGACCAAGTGCCAAATATACGCCCCTGCTTCTGGAAGGACTGAAAGAAAGAGGAGTTCAGGCAACCTTTTTTATTATGGGAAAAAATATCCAGGGAAATGAGGAACTGATCAGGCAGATGCAGGAGGAGGGGCACCTGATCGGAAATCATACGTATAATCATGTACAGCTGAACAAAATTCCAAGGGAACTGGCGTGTGAAGAAATCCAGAAGACAAACAACGAACTTTATGAGGTAACCGGAATCTATCCATCCTATATCCGTCCGCCATTCGGAGCATGGCAGGAAAATCTGGAACTCTGTGTAACGATGCTGCCCGTGTTTTGGGATGTGGATACCCTTGACTGGAAGAGTAAAAATGTGAATTCGATTTTGAAAATTGTACAGAACGAAGTGAAGGACGGATCCATTATCCTGATGCATGATGAATATGAGACTTCTGTGGATGCGGCACTGAAAGTGGTGGATATGCTGAAGAAGCAGGGATATGAATTTGTGACGGTGGATGAGATGATTGTGACGTGAAGGGGTGTGGGGGAAAGCAGGGGTGGGAGCATTGGTATTCCCCGTCCCTATCGGTCCCCCGCTCTTGCTTTCTGTCTTGTAATAGAAAAGGTTTGATGTTAAGATAAGGATGAAAAATAATGCTGTGCATGGAGTATTTTCAAACACGATCCAGCATGGACAATAACACTGTACAGGGATTGACGATTATGTCTGTTATGAGAAAGATATTCCCTGGCTGAGTAAGCATGAGACAGAATTTCTGACAGGAGATACAAATATGGATTTATTTGAATATGCAAAATCGAGGACAATGGAGAAAGAATCGCCTCTGGCATCCAGACTGAGGCCTGCGACTCTTGAGGAAGTGGTGGGGCAGAAGCATATTGTCGGGAAAGATAAACTGCTTTACCGGGCGATCAAAGCGGATAAACTGACATCCGTTATTTTTTACGGACCGCCCGGAACCGGCAAAACAACTCTGGCAAAAGTAATTGCCAATACCACCAGCGCCAATTTTACCCAGATCAATGCGACGGTAGCAGGCAAAAAAGATATGGAGGCTGTGGTAAAACAGGCTCAGGATGATCGGGGAATGTATGGAAAGAAAACGATTCTGTTCATTGATGAGATCCACCGTTTCAATAAGGGCCAGCAGGATTATCTTCTTCCGTTTGTGGAGGACGGTACTATTATTCTGATCGGTGCCACTACGGAGAATCCGTATTTTGAAGTGAATGGGGCTCTTCTTTCCAGATCCATTGTATTTGAACTGAAAGCACTGGAGAAGGATGAAATCAGAGAGCTGATTTTAAGAGCGGTAAATGACAGGGAAAAGGGTATGGGAAGTTATGGCGCGGTGATTGAGGAAGATGCTCTGGAATTTCTGGCGGATATGGCCGGAGGGGATGCCAGAAGCGCTCTGAATGCCATAGAACTGGGTATTCTTACCACACCCAAAGATTCTGACGGTAAGATACATATTACGCTGGATGTGGCTTCTGAGTGCATTCAGAAGCGTGTAGTGCGCTATGACAAGCAGGGAGATAATCATTACGATATTATTTCCGCGTTTATCAAAAGTATGCGGGGATCTGATCCGGATGCGGCGGTCTATTATCTTGCGAAGATGCTGTATGCGGGAGAAGATGTGAAATTCATCGCAAGACGTATCATGATTCTTGCGTCAGAAGACATTGGCAATGCAGATCCTCAGGCACTCTGTGTGGCAGTGGCAGCTGCTCAGGCAGTGGAAAGGGTGGGGATGCCGGAATCACAGATCATACTGTCTCAGGCAGCCGCATACATGGCCTGTGCTCCTAAGAGCAATACAGCGGTGAATGCGATATCTGCAGCTATGGAATCTGTGAAGAAAACCAGAACGACGGTCCCGGTACATTTGCAGGATGCTCATTACGGAGGACACGAAAAGCTTGGACATGGCATCGGATATAAATATGCGCATAATTATCCGAATCATTATGTAGAACAGCAGTATCTGCCGACGGAGATACTTGGAGAAAAGTTTTATGAACTGAGCGATATGGGATACGAGAAGACTCTGAAGGAACATATGAAGAAAATAAAAGGGTGAATACCGTGGCGTGGACCATTGGGGACGAAGACGATTGGGATCGGGGGCAGACAAATGGGGACGTGAGAAAGTGAATTTTTAAAGCCACTTTCTCACGTCCCCATTGATTTCCTTTTGCTATGAAGGGACTCAAAAATCACTATTTCCCGATAGCCCCTTCACAGAAGTTCCTCCATGATTGCTGCATAAACATCCTGGCTCTTTCTTGACCAGTTGCGGGCAATTTCCCTGGCGGCTTCTTTATTCGGAGCGGAAATACTCAGATCCAGAAGAGACGTATTTTTTTCAATCAGCTGACAACGGACAGCGTAACCGCCCTGAGGGGTTTCGTAATAGTCAGCCGGGGTCATAATGCGTTTTGGTTTCTGACTGCGAATTTCCTGAAGATACTCCTGTACTTCGCGGCGGATATCGGAAGAGAGATCATTTTCAAAGTAACTGAGTGTATTTCCGCCTTCCGTTGTAATGCGATAATAGGATGTGTTGGAAATCGTTTGCATTTCCAGAAGTCTGGCATCGACCAGTTCAGAAATCGACTGCTGAAGATGAAAATAATTGGTGTATTCTTTTTCCAGAATAAACTCGGAAAGCTGAGAATTAGTCAGAGGTTTTTCTGAATTCTGCAGCATATAAAGTACGATCAGTTTGTAAGTTGTGAATGGTGTTGCCATAATTACCTCCTTTTCTGGAGCGCTTTTCCCTGAAAACTGCCTCGTTCTTTCATTCGGTGATGCACAAGATTGAGGACTTCCCTCTTGCGGCTTGCCCAGAGCGGAGCAATCAGCAGATCACTGGGGCCATCACCGGTCATACGGTGAATCACAATGGAAGGATCCAGATGCTCCAGACAGTCAATCAGCAAATCAAGATAATCATCCCGGTCAAGTACCTGGAACACTCCTCTGGCATACTCTTCGGCCAGATCTGTTCCTGCAAGCACATGGAGCAGCTGAAGTTTGATACCCTGGATATCCATGTGATTCAAATAATCCATGGTTGCAAGCATGTCCTGGCTGTTTTCTCCGGGAAGACCGAGAATGGTGTGAACAATCACATCCAAATGCCGTGCGCGGAGGTTTCTGACTGCCTGCTCAAAACAGGAAAGCGGATAGCCTCTGCGGATATACTGTGCAGTCTTTTCGTGAATGGTCTGCAGTCCAAGTTCTACCCATACCGGTTTCTCACGGCTCAGGGAATCCAGAAGTGCAAGAACATCCGGACCGAGGCAATCCGGCCGGGTTCCAATGGAAAGAGCCACGATGGAAGGATGCCGGAGAGCCTCTGTAAAAATCTTCCGAAGATAGTCAACAGGGGCGTAGGTGTTGGTATAAGCCTGAAAATAAGCAATATATTTCCGAATGGGACGTTTGGCACTGAGCAGGGCAATCTGGCTGTTGATCTGTTCCGTAATGGATAGAGAAGCATCTGCCGCAAAATCACCGCTGCCTCCCGCGCTGCAGAAGATGCAGCCCCGTCTGCCGATTTTACCGTCCCGGTTGGGACAGGTCATGCCGCCGTTTAACGTCACTTTGTACACTTTTTCGCCGAAGCGTTCGCGAAGCATGAAGTCCAGAGAATGATAGGGCTTTTCGTTCCATCTGACGGGACATGAACCGGCAGGGTTTTCATAAGGATATTCCGGTGCCTGATGCATTATGCCTGTTCCTCATGATTTTCCAGAAGATCAGGATTTTCTGTGTTATCGGCATCTTCTTCCTTCGGGATATAGTTATCAAAAATTTTCACGAAGAAATTGGAATTGCAGTATGCAATCGTAGCAAAACCAAGCATGATGAACAGCATCAGAATCGTGGATAAAATCGAAGTATTTGGAATGAACCAGATGGCGATCGGTATTGCGGAAATAACCAGCATCAGTATGGTATACGGAAGATGGCGGATCGACATCAGAAATGCATTGACAAATGTATTCCGAATACTGTTATAAAACTTGGATAAAACCGGATAAATGTAAAGGAAAATCATCAGGTACAGCAGCATGAAAGCAATGAAGATTACATGAAGCACCTGACCGACAGTACCTTCCAGCTGATTCACAATCCGGAGATCCAGAACCAGAAGAAGAGCAGTTACCAGCATGATCAGATTGATGATCGTTGCCTGTTTGAAGTTTTCCTTGAAAGACTTGAAGAAACTCTTTACGATGTAGGATTCTTCGTTTCGCACCATCTTCAGAGTGACATAAAACATTGCGGTAATGGAAGCCCCCACTGTAACAATAGGGAGACAGCATACCAGGCAAAGCAGATTGAGGATGATCAGGTCGGCAATCTTGCCCATAAATACAAAGAATTTATTGTCCATATTAAACAAACGGTCCATAATAATTACTTCCTTTCTTTTTATCGTTCATTTGTATTTGCGTATAAGTATTAGTATAGCGAAATAGCACAAAAAAAGCAATTTGAAAATGGATTCTGTTATAAAAAATTTCTTTGAGTTATGAAGCATCTCTGCTATAATGAAATTGGAGGAAATTTTCATGAAAAACAGAAAACAGATCAATAAAGAAGTTTGGCTTATGGTTCTGTCCCTGCTCATTGCAGCGTTGTTTATTTTTATCATGATCACCTATTACAAAAGAATCATGGAGGATGCAGGAGTCACAGCAGAAGAAGTCAACCATGAATACAGATATCATTATGAAATGATCGTAGACAGCCGGAATCTGACTTTCTGGAACGCGGTTTATGAAAATGCCGGAGAAAAAGCTCTTGAGCATGATGCGATTCTGGAAATGAAAGGAATCGAAAGTGCGGAGAATTATTCGAAGTCTGATTATATGGATATGTGTATTGCCGCACAGGTGGATGGAATTATTCTGGAATACAACGGGGAAGAAGGCCTTCAGGATAAGATCGATGAAGCGGTGGAAAAGGGAATTCCGGTGGTGACCATTGTCAATGATGCCCCGAAGAGCCTGCGACAGTCATTTGTGGGAATCAATGATTATCAGCTTGGACAGGCATATGGGGCTGAGGTGGCGAAATTGGTGGATCCTGATACCAGAAGTGTGCTGGTGCTTCTGAACCGGGTACAGGAGCTTGGTCAGAATCAGCTTTATGCACAGATCAACAGTGCCGTGGAGAATGTCGGTCAGAACCACAGAATCAGAATACAATCCGAAAATATCATGTCTCAGAGCCAGTTTGATACGGAAGAAGTAATCCGGAGTATTTTCCAGTCAGAGGAAGGACCGCCGCAGATTCTGGTCTGTCTGGATGAAGTGACAACAGAATGTGCTTATCAGGCAATGATCGATTATAATATGGTAGGAGAAGTGAAAATTATCGGTTATTATACATCCAAAACGATTATGGATGCTGTCGGGAAGGGCCTGATCCCGGTGACAATCAGCATGGATGTGGAGCAGATCGGAACATACAGTATCGAAGCACTTACAGAGTACTGGGAAGTGGGCAGAGCGAATTCCTATTATACTGTGGATCTGAACGTGATAACCGAAGACAGCAGCAGGAAACAGGAGAACTGACATGGAGAAAAAACGATTTCGATGGAAGGATTTTCCGCTGGCAGTGAAGGTGCTCTGTCAGGTGGGAATGATTGCGCTGATTCTGTTTGTTACCAATCTGCTGATGTACTGGCAGGTCAATAAAACCATGCAGAGACTGGACAGTATCTATGCCAGTAATGTGAACCTGACGGAGCTGGCAGAATCGCTGGAATCTGTGCAGACGGGAATGTACAATTACCTTACTGTAAAAACATCGGATTCTCTGGAGAGTTATTACCGGAATGAGGAACAGTACAAAAAACTTCTGGAACAGCTCAATGACAGGCCAATGGATAATCCGGTCAAACTTCTGGAAAAGAATATCCGCAAAATGTCGGAGACCTATCTGGAATATACAGCGGAAACAGTTCTTGCCAAACGAGGCCGAAACGTGGAAAAATATAAAACTTCCTATGCGGAAGCTCTGCAGATGTACCGGTATTTGAATTCTTGTATTTCTGACCTGAATGTCCTGCAGTTTAAGAATAATTCATCCAGTTACCGGACGCTTCAGAATTCCATCCGCTATATTGAAGTCGGCAGTCTTGTGATGCTGGTTCTGATGATGGGAGTCTGTATTCTGATGCTGTTTTATATGGTAAGAGGAGTTGTGGCACCGCTTACAGGACTGGCTGCCACGGCAAACCTGGTAGGACAGGCGAATTTTAATGTAAAAATGCCCCAGACAGATGCACAGGATGAGGTGGGAGTCGTGACCAGGGCTTTTAATACCATGGTTTCCAGTCTGGAAGAATATATGAAACTGACAAAAGAAAACATGGAAAAAGAACAGGCCATGGTAGAGCGCGAGCTTCTCATGGAGGCTCATCTCAAAGAGGCCCAGCTGAAATATCTTCAGTCACAGATCAACCCGCATTTTCTTTTTAATTCCCTGAATGCCGGTGCCCAGCTTGCGATGATGGAGGACGCGGAAAAAACCTGCATTTTTGTGGAACGTATGGCGGAGTTTTTCCGTTATAATGTAAAAAAAGGCAGTGAAGATGCAACGTTGAGGGAAGAAGTAGAGGCTGTAGAGAACTATATTTACATACTAAATGTGCGGTTTGCGGGAGATATCCATTATACCACAGACGTAGATGAGTCTGTGCTGGAGTGCAGGGTGCCAAGTATGATCCTGCAGCCCATTGTGGAAAATGCGGTAAATCACGGTATCCGGAATATTGAATGGGAAGGTTCGATTCATCTCCTGATACAGCAGGAGGGAACGGATATCCGAATCAGTGTGATCGATAATGGAAAGGGCATTGCGAAAGAGCGGATCGGGCAGATTTTAAGCGGCGAGCTAAGAACAGAGGAGAATCCCGGAGATTCGACAGGGATAGGAATGCATAATGTGATCAGCAGACTGGAATTGTACTACAAACAGAAAAATCTGCTGACCATCAAAAGTCCGGGTGAAAATCAGGGAACAGAGGTAACGATTACCATCCCTTACAGGGAGACGGAGGAGACATGTATCGGATATTGATTGCAGATGATGAAGGGATTATGCTGGAATCTCTTAAAAATATCATCAACAGTAATTTTGGAAGTGAATGTGAGATCGCCTGTGCAAAAACAGGCAGGGCTGTGGTGGAACAGGCGGAATCTTTTCGCCCGGATATCGCTTTTGTGGATATTCAGATGCCTGGGTTAAGCGGAATTCAGGCTATGAAAGAAATCCGCAAATTTAATCCGGGGATGATTTTTATTGTGATCACTGCGTATGATAAATTTCATTATGCGCAGGAGGCCATTAATCTGGGTGTTATGGAGTATCTCACCAAGCCGGTGAACAAAAAGAAAATCCTGGAAGTCTGCATGAAGGCCATGAGGCAGGTAGATGAAGCACGGCAGAAACGAAGTGACGACCTGAAGATCCGGGAAAAACTGGAAACAATTCTTCCGATCATAGAGTCTGGTTACATTTATAATGTTCTTTTACAGGATGATTTCCATACCTATGAGAATAATTACCGGGAATTGCTGAGTATTGAGGAAAAATACGGCTTTATGGCAGTTGTGGAGTTTGGTGACAGCATTGAAGACGGAATTCTCACCAATGCAGTGGGAGCAAGTGTTCGTGCCAGCAAATTTTATCCGGAATTTCGTGAGATTGCCAAGGGATTTTTTGAATGTCTGGTAGGACCTGTGATGGGAAACCGTATTGTGCTTCTGGTTCCTCACGAAAAGGATTGTGTGGAATATGAGGAGCGTGTGGAAATTCTTACCCGTATGCGAAATATGCTGCACAAACTGGAAAGCCGCATAGACAGCAAATTCCGCGGAGGTATCGGAAGAGTCAGGGCTCTGGAAGAAGTTAAGGAATCGTATACAGAAGCTCTCCGGGCACTCAGAGAGAGCAGCAGTCATGTTGTACATATCAATGACATTCCCATTGTCCAGGGCTATGACGGAGAATACCCCATGGAACTGGAGAATCGTTATGTGCAGAGAACCATGGAAGCAGATTATGCGGGCTCTTCAGAAGCAGCGAATCGTTTCTTTGACTGGATGCTGGAGAACTACAGCGATTACCGGGAAGATATTGAGATTAAGGTTCTGGAGCTTGTCATGCGTGTGGAACAGAATGCCTTTTTCAGAGGCGGGATGAAATATGGGTTCCGCTATCGTGAGAATTATCTGAAAGAAATCCAGTCAAGCAGTGATTATAAAGCACTTCGAACCTGGTTCCTTAGAAAGACCGAAGAGGTCTGCAGGGGGATGGCCACCACAAAAGCAAAGGAATCCGAGTCTGTTGTTGCAAAAGCGAAAGCATATATTGATGAGAATTATCAGAAGGATATTTCGCTGGATGAGGTATCCAGACTGGTAGATATCAGTCCTTATTATTTCAGCAAGCTGTTTAAGCAGGAGCAGGGAGAAAATTTTATTGAATATCTGACCAGGATCAGGATGCAGAATGCACGTCAGCTTTTGATGAATCAGAATTACAGTATTAAGGAAATCTGTGCCATGTGCGGTTACAGTGATCCGAATTATTTCAGCAGAATTTTTAAGAAATATGAAGGTGTGACACCCAGGGAATATCGGGAAAGGTTGGGATGAAAATGAAAAAGTGGATCAAAATCACCGGTATCATCAGCTTGTTTTTGTGCGTGTCCATGATGCTTTGTGCCTGCGGAAAACAGGAGGAAGAACTGGAAAGCGTGACGGAAAGTACAGAGCAGTCGGATCCGGATGCAGTAAAAATCGGAGTCAGTTTTGATTCTTTTGTGATTGAACGCTGGATCCGTGACAGGGATATACTTGTATCGACTGCAAAAGAACTGGGTGCGGAAGTGAACGTACAGAATGCCAATGGAAGCGTAGAGGAGCAGATTGCCCAGATCGAGTATCTGATCGATAAAGAGGTAGATGTGCTCATTGTGATCGCCTGTGACTGCAGTGCCCTTTCCCATGTAATGAATCTTGCCTCACTGGCAGGAATCAAAACGATCTCCTATGACCGTCTGATCCTGAACGCAGATACGGATCTTTATGTATCTTTTAATAATAAAGGTGTTGGTGAACTGATGGGAGAGGCTCTGATCGAGTCTGTTCCGGAAGGCGGAGAGATTTTTATGATTCAGGGGCCTGAGGAAGACAATAATGTGCAGATGGTACGGGAAGGTTTTGAGGAGAAACTTGAGAACAGTAATCTTCAGGTGGTGTACCGGGCAGGCTGTGATGGCTGGGTTGCAGAGCAGGCTGTGGATTATCTGGAAGAGGCACTGGAACAGTATCCGGATGTGAAGGGTATCATGTGCGGAAATGATGATATCGCATCACAGGTAGTCCGTGTCCTTTCTGAGCATCGTCTTGCCGGGCAGGTTCATGTGGTCGGACAGGACGGGGATCTGGCTGCATGTCAGCGAATTGTGGAAGGCACCCAGACGATGACTGTGTTCAAATCTGTGGAAACACTTGCAAAAGCTACTGCAAGATATGCTGTGAAAATGGCCAAAGGAGAGGAACTGGAACGGATCAACAGCAGCATCAATGATGGTACGAATGATATTCCTTTCTGTATGCTCCAGCCCGTTGCTGTAACGAAGGACAATATGGATGAGATTATTATTGATGGAGGAGTTCATTCAGAAGAAGATGTTTATCTGAATGTACCAAAAAGATAAACAAAAATCGAAAAAATACATGTAATATATACAAAAGTCAATAGGAAATTTTTGTGACAAAAATGTCTTGCTTTATGCAGGGCATTTTTTATGTTTCTGAAAAATGTCCGATAATTTGGCAACTAAGTCCTGTAGGTGTTATGCTACAATAACATCATCAAGAACGGAGTACTGATACAGTACAAAAAAGAAACGGAGGATTCAAAATGAAAAGAAAATTGTTTGTAGCTACTCTTTGTGCATCTATGGTAGCTGGTATGGTGGCAGCACCTGCAGCAGTAAAAGCTGAAGAAAGCAAAGGACTGATCGGCGTTGCAATGCCTACTCAGGATCTTCAGAGATGGAATCAGGACGGCGAGAATATGAAAAAAGAACTGGAAGAAAAAGGCTACGAAGTAGACCTCCAGTATGCAGGAAACGATGTTGCAACACAGGTTTCTCAGATTGAGAATATGATCGCAAACGGTGATCAGCTTCTGGTTATCGCTTCCATCGAGGGTGATTCTCTCGGAACAGTTCTTGCACAGGCAAAAGAAGCAGAGATTCCGGTTATTTCCTATGACCGTCTGATCATGAACACCGATGCTGTTTCTTACTATGCAACATTTGATAACTATCTTGTCGGAAAAACTCAGGGACAGTTCCTGGTAGATGCTCTGGATCTGGACAATCAGGACGGACCATTCAATATTGAATTTGTAACAGGTGACCCTGGTGACAACAACGTAAACTTCTTCTTCGGCGGAGCTATGGATGTTCTTCAGCCATACATTGATGCAGGCAAACTGGTTTGCCCATCCGGACAGATGACAAAAGATGAAGTTGCTACTGCAAACTGGGCAACAGAAACTGCACAGGCTAGATTTGAAAACATTCTTTCTTCCTATTATGCAGACGGAACAAACCTTGACGCTGTTCTTGCTTCCAACGACTCTACCGCACTTGGTGTAGAAAACGCTCTGGCAGCAAACTATACAGGCGAATATCCGATCATCACCGGTCAGGACTGCGATATTGCAAATATGCCGAACATCATTGCCGGCAAACAGGCGATGTCCGTATTCAAAGATACCCGTACACTGGCATCCAAGGTTGTTGAAATGGTTGACGCTGTCATGCAGGGCGGCGAAGCTCCTGTAAACGATACCGAAACTTATGACAACGGCACAGGCGTTATCCCGTCTTACCTTTGCGAGCCGGTTGCAGTAACCGTTGATAACTACAAAGAGATGCTTGTTGATTCCGGATATTATACAGAAGATCAGTTACAGTAATCTGAATATCATCGTATAAAATCTGTTCTGTAAAATGTTCTGCACAGGCGGGCCGGCGCGCCCGCCTGTTGCTGTGATAGGAGGGAGAAATTTTGGCAAAGATACTGTTGGAAATGAAGAATATCACCAAAACATTCCCTGGCGTAAAGGCGCTTGACAATGTGAATCTTCAGGTAGAAGAGGGAGAAATCCATGCACTTGTTGGTGAAAACGGCGCCGGTAAATCTACTCTGATGAATGTTCTTTCTGGTGTATATCCTTATGGAACTTATGAAGGAGATATCATTTATAACGGAGAAGTATGCAATTTTCATGATATCAAAGACAGTGAATCCAAAGGTATTGTAATTATTCATCAGGAACTTGCTCTGATACCTTATATGACGATCGGAGAAAATATGTTCCTGGGAAATGAACGTGGAAAAAAATTTGCCATTAACTGGGATCAGACTTACGGAATGGCAGAGAAATATACAAGACAGGTTGGACTTTCCGAGTCCACCAGAACGCTGATCAAAGACATCGGTGTGGGCAAGCAGCAGCTTGTGGAAATTGCCAAAGCACTGGCAAAGAACGCAAAACTTCTGATTCTGGATGAGCCGACATCATCCCTGAACGAGTCAGATTCCAAAGCACTTCTTGACCTGATGCTGAAACTGAAAAAAGAAGGTCTTACCTGCATTATTATTACACATAAACTGAATGAAGTTGCTTACGTTGCTGATAAGATTACGGTCATCCGTGATGGTTCTACAATTGAAACACTGGTGAAAGGTGTGGACGATTTTTCCGAAGACCGTATCATCAAAGGAATGGTCGGCAGAGAAATCGCAGACCGTTTCCCGAAACGTCATGGTGTAAAAATCGGCGACGTTAATATGGAAATCAAAGACTGGACCGTATATCATCCATTGTATTCAGAACGCAAAGTGGTAGATCATGTATCGATGCATGTGCGCAAAGGAGAAGTAGTGGGAATTTCCGGATTGATGGGCGCGGGACGTACGGAACTGGCCATGAGCGTTTTTGGAAAAAGTTATGGTGTGAATATCAGCGGAAATCTTTTCCTGAACGGAAAGGAAGTTCATCTGAAAAGTGCCCGTGATGCCATTGAGCACAAACTGGCTTATGTAACAGAAGACAGAAAGGGAGACGGACTGATCTTAAGCAATCCTATTAAAATTAATACGACACTTGCCAATCTGAAAGGTGTCAGCAAAAACGGAATCATTGATCCGGATAAAGAGTATGCGGTTGCAGTGGAATATAAGGACAAGCTGAGAACAAAATGTCCTTCCGTAGAACAGAACGTTGGAAACTTAAGCGGTGGCAACCAGCAGAAAGTACTGCTTGCAAAATGGATGTTTGCGGATCCGGATGTCCTGATTCTGGATGAGCCGACCAGAGGTATTGATGTAGGTGCAAAATACGAAATCTACTGTATTATCAATGACCTTGTTGCAGCAGGAAAATCAGTCATTATGATTTCTTCCGAACTTCCGGAGGTATTGGGAATGTCAGACCGTATCTATATCATGAATGAGGGCAGAATCGCCGGAGAGTTAACGGCAGAAGAGGCATCTCAGGAAAAGATTATGGCATGTATTCTGAAGTCAAGCAAAGGAGAGTAAGCAATGGATAAAGCAAAATTAAAAGCCGGATTTCAAAAATATACAATGATTATTGTACTTGTTCTGGTCACTCTGTTTTTTACCTGGGGAACACAGGGCAAGATTCTTTACCCGCAGAATATTAACAACCTGATCTCACAGAATGCATATGTGTTTGTGCTTGCAACCGGTATGCTGCTGTGTATTCTGACAGGTGGAAACATTGACCTTTCGGTTGGTTCCGTTGTCTGTTTTGTAGGTGCTCTGTGCGGTATCTTTATGGAAAATATGGGACTGCCGGATGGTGTGGCTGTGATTCTTTCCTTACTGATCGGTGCCCTGATCGGTGCATGGCAGGCATTCTGGATCGCTTATGTGCGTATTCCTCCATTTATTGTAACTCTTGCAGGCATGCTGATGTTCCGTGGTCTGTCTAACGTGGTACTGGCAGGAAAAACACTTCCGATTAAATCCGAAACATTCGTTAAATTATTCGGAGGCGGTGCTAACTGCTACGTTCCGGATTTCCTGGGAGGCGGAGAAGGCCTGAACAGGGTTGCTCTTGCAGTTGGTATTCTTGCCTGTGCGATTTATGTGGCAATGACTATGCGGGGATATCTGAACAGAAAGAAAAACGGATATGAAACAGGCAGTGTAGGTGCCATGTATGTAAAGATGGTTCTGATTGTGGCAGTAGTGATGGCTGTCAGTGTTAAACTTGCCCAGTACAAAGGTATCCCGACTTCTCTTGTATGGGTTCTGGTCGTTGTTCTTGTCTATGGATATATCACAAGTAAAACAACCGTAGGACGCTATTTCTACGCAGTGGGCGGAAATGAAAAAGCAACAAAGCTTTCCGGTATCAATACAAACAAGGTATATTTTATTGCTTATACCAATATGGGATTTCTTGCAGCTCTTGCAGGTCTTCTGACGGTAGCTCGTATGACTTCCGCACAGCCGACCTACGGACAGAACTATGAGATGGATGCCATCGGTTCCTGTTTCATCGGCGGTGCTTCTGCATACGGCGGAACCGGTACAGTTCCGGGTGTTATCGTTGGTGCTGTTCTGATGGGTATCATCAACCAGGGTATGAGTATCATGGGTACAGACCAGAATATGCAGAAAGTAGTAAAAGGTGCGGTTCTTCTGGCTGCTGTAATCTTTGATGTAGTAAGTAAGAGAAAATCCTTTATAGCAAAATAAAGGGATTTTATAACAGCTGTATCGCAAAACAAACAGAAGCCGGAAGATTTCCGGCTCCTGAATAAAATAATTTCTCCTTGAAAAAAACCTTCGGCAAAAGCAATTGAGCGGGCAGACAAAGCTCTGTATCGGGGAAGAGAGAGAAGAAAGACTTCTGTCTGTGCGAAGAAAAAGCAAGTATATGAACTATCTGCATAAAAAGAAACCGATACAATTCCTGTGAAATTATGAAAAATGCATAAAATTTTTGAAAACAGCTTGCTTATCACAGATTAGAGTGTTAAAATATTATTGCTATCGAGTGATTACAATATTGTTTTTAAAGGAGCAGGGACATGGGTAAGAAGATTAGAACGGAAGCAGTTGATCATCTTTTTGAGGCAATCTTGTGTTTGAAGAATAAAGAAGAGTGTTATACATTTTTTGAAGATGTATGTACGATCAACGAGCTTTTGTCTCTTTCACAGCGTTTTGAAGTTGCCAAGATGCTGATGGACAAGCGCACTTATCTGGATATTTCCGAGAAGACCGGTGCATCCACTGCAACCATCAGCCGTGTGAACCGTTCTCTTAACTATGGGAATGATGGTTATGAAATGGTTTTTGCCAGAATGCGAGAGAATGGAGAAAACAAATCCGAAACAGAAGAATAAACTGAAAGATAAATCATAAAAAGAGACAAACAAAACCAAAAGAGAATCCTGTAAAGAGGGATTCTCTTTTTTTGGTAAAGAACAAAAATGTCCCGCAGCAAAACGGAAAGTTTTCTGCGGGATAATTTCATTTGGATCAGTTATTTATATGGATCATTTCTCCTTGCGCGTCTTCGGCGTTTTTTCTTTGTGATGTTTGCCGGATGGTTCTTCCGGACGCATGTCATCGATCAGGTGTTCAATGAGCATTTTTTTGACGTAAACATCAAAGCTCAGCTGGCAGATAAAGGAAAATGTCTGCAGGAACTGCCGGTCTTCTTCCGGGGCATCAGAAAAGGTCCCCTCAGCTACATGATAGCTTTTGGCAAGGTCTTTTTTCAGTGATTCAATGTGGCTTTTCTCCATGCTGAATACTTCGTTATAAATATAGGTAAGATCCTGAGTTCCTTCTGATTTAAAATATTTTTCCGTAATGGGATTCAGAAGTGTCTGGATATCATTAATGGAAAGGATATTTTTGAAATAGTAAATAAAAATCAGCATGAGAAGGTGTTCTTTGGAATAGCGCTTCTTCTCCGGAGAAGGAAGAAGGTTATTCTTGGCATAATTATTGATCATGGTTTTGGTCAACACCTTGTCTTCCGGATAGCGCTTGGTGGAAGCCAGCTGGGATTCCATAAAAGTAGTGACCTGATCCATATACAGATCAATATTGGGAAGGTCTTCGGGTTTGATATAGTCAATCCTGGAAACACTGTCCAGGATACTGTTGATCATGTCTTTTGTATCGATTGTCATCTGTTCATCACCTCTGCCCTTTATTATATAGTTCAAAAAACTACTTGTAAATATTTTTGTCAGGGATTTTCCTTTAAAATTTTGTTATTCTGGCGGTAAGTTCTCGGAGATTCGTGGAATACTTTTTTGAATGCACGGGAAAAGTGGAGCTGATTGGGATATCCCACCCGGATACTGATCTCTCCAACGGGAAGGTCCGTGAGCTTCAGAAGCTCGGCCGCCTTGGACATCCGGTAGCGAATGAGAAATTCCTGAGGGGATTGTCCTATGGTTTCCTTGAAAATCTTGCCGAAATAACTCCGGTCCAGTTTGCAGCGGCTGGCCATGTCTTCCACAGTGATCGGGAAGGCATAGTTCTGTTCAATAAAAGTCACGGCTTCTTTTGTATAAAATTTAGAGAGACTTCCTCCCTGAACAGGACGTTTTCTGGAAGAACCTCTCTGGATGGCATCCAGAATCAGATACAGATGGCCGATGAGATGGAGAGAGGATTCGTTTCCGTGGCTGGCAAGATATAAGAGCTCTTTTTTGACACATTCACTGTCTTCCGGGGAGCCCGGGGTAAAAACCGGTTCTTCGGAGGAAAGTCCGGAGCTTTCGAGAATTTCTTTGGCACGAAGTCCGCCAAACTCCACCCATGCATATTCCCAGGGCTCTTCCCGGTCTGCGTAATAAGTATTGATTCTTCCGGGTTCAATGAGAAAGCCGGAACCTGGCCCGATCTGATATTCTATGGAGTGATTATGGGTATCATCTGTCAGCAGAGTTCCATGTCCGGAAATGACATAATGAAAAAGATAGTTGTTGCGGATAAAAGGCCCATACGAATGGAGCGGCCGGCATTTTTCATACCCGAACTGGAATAAAGTCAGATCCATAAAGCGTTCATCGGAGAATACATGAAACAATAAATCAGGCATATTTTCCGTCCTTTCTCTGTGAAAAATAGTAATAATCAATAAAAAAACAGTGAAGAATCTGTGAAAAACAACAGAAAAAGCTATGCTTTTCTTTATTATATACCCAAATTAGTATATATATCAATCATATTCTTGAAATATAGCATTTGGATATAAAAATAAATTCATTCAAGTATTTACGATTTTGGATAATAGTGGTAGAATTTTATCAGAAACGGGCGGTGTTTTTGCATAAAGACACCGCCATAGTAAAGTCGATATACAGAAAAGGAGAAGGATCATGGCAGTAGTATTTGATGAAAAAAAAGCTTTGTTTACGATGTATACCAAAAACAGCATGTATCAAATGAAAAAAGATGATCTGGGAGTTCTTCTGCATACTTATTATGGAAGAAAAACAGAGAATACCGATTATTCCTACCTGATTTATTGCAAGGATCGCGGATTTGCAGCTAATCCGTATGATGCGGAAAAGAACAGAACGTACTCTACAGAAATTCTTCCGCAGGAATATTCCTGTTTCGGAACTGCAGATTACCGTACCAGTGCACTGAGAATCCGTACTGCAAATGGCTGCCGTGTTCTGGATCTTCGCTTTGATCATTCTGAAGTTCTGGAAGGAAAATACTCCATTCCGGGAATGCCTGCGGTTTATGCACAGGAAGGTGACCGTGCGGATACGCTTGTAGTTACTTTAAAAGATCAGGCAGAGGATATTTTTGTACATTTATATTATGGTGTGATGGAAAATCTGGATATGATCACCAGAGCAGTCCGTATTGAGAACGGTACCTCCGGTGCCATCTATCTGGAAAAAGCAGCTTCTATGTGTCTGGACCAGATGTATGGTTCCTATGACTGGATGACTTTCTATGGAAAACACGAAATGGAACGAAATCTTTCCCGTACGCCGGTGCATCACGGCCTTCAGTCTGTGGGAAGTGTCAGAGGTTCCTCCAGCCATCATTACAATCCGTTTGTAATTCTTGCGGATCATACTGCCGGAGAAACACAGGGAGAATGCTATGGATTTTCTCTTCTGTACAGCGGAAACTTCCTTGCTGAGGCAGAACTTGATCAGGCAAATCAGACAAGAGTTGTGATGGGAATCCATCCGGATAATTTTGAATATGAACTGAATGCGGGAGAGGATTTCTGGACTCCGGAAGTGGCTATGGTATACAGCAGCAACGGTTTTGAAAAAATGTCCCAGATTTATCATTATGTTTACCGCAGCAACCTGTGCAGAGGCAAATACAAAAAGGCGAGAAGACCTGTCCTTATGAATAACTGGGAAGGTACCTACTTTGACTTTACCGGTGATAAACTGGTAGATATGGCAAAGGAAGCTGCGTCCCTGGGTGTGGAACTGTTTGTTATGGATGACGGATGGTTTGGAAAACGAGATGACGATTTCAGCGGACTTGGTGACTGGTATGTCAACGAAAAGAAACTGGGATGTACGCTTGGTGAACTGTCAGAGCGGATTCACGGTCTCGGATTAAAATTCGGTATCTGGTTTGAACCGGAATGTGTGTCTGAGGACAGTGATCTTTATCGGGAGCATCCGGACTGGGCATTCCAGGTGCCGGGAAGAAAACCTGTCCGCGGCAGATACCAGCTGGTACTGGATTTCTCCAGACAGGATGTGCGCGATCATGTGTTTGCACAGATGTGTGAAGTACTGGATCATGCGGAAATCGATTACCTGAAATGGGATTTCAACCGTAATCTTACCGACCTTTACAGTGCGGCGCTTCCGGCACACAGACAGGGAGAAATCAGTCACAGATATGTGTTGGGTCTGTATGATTTCCTGGAAAAACTGATTACACGTTATCCGAATATATTACTGGAAGGCTGCAGCGGCGGAGGCGGACGTTTCGATGCCGGTATGCTGTACTACAGCCCTCAGATCTGGTGCAGCGATGATTCCGATGCCATTGAAAGACTGAAAATCCAGTATGGAACCTCTTTTGCTTATCCGATCAGTGCTGTGGGTGCGCATGTATCTGCAAGCCCGAATCATCAGACCGGCAGAGTGACCCCGATCGCGACCAGAGCAACGGTTGCCATGGCCGGAACTTTTGGATACGAACTGGATCCGATGAAGCTGACCGAAGAAGAAAAAACAGAAATCCGCGAGCAGATTAAAGTATATCAGGGATATTATGATCTGATTCAGGATGGAAAATATTACAGAATTACGGATCCGTATCAGAATGAAACATTTACTGTATGGGAATTTGCTGCAGAAGACGGAAGTGAAGCTCTGGTGAGCGCAGTTTCCGTAAAAACCTATCCGAACGCGGCTCCGGTTTATGTGAAGCTTCGCGGTTTGAAAGAAGATAAATTCTATGTGATGAATGGGGAACGGTATCTGGGTGCCGCTCTGATGTACGGAGGCTTCCGCCTTCCTGCATTCAGAGGAGAATACCAGAGCTGGAATTTCCATTTTGTGATGGAGCAGTGATGCAGAAGCTATGCATCCGATAAATCAGCCCTTCTCTCAGTTTTGATAGAGTTGAAAAGGACCTCCGTGTAAAGCAGGAGTTACCCCGTTCGGGGCCTGTCTTTGCATGGGGGTCCTTTTCGTGTGATAAATTATTTGAAAATTCAGCGGGATTTTTCTGTATCAGGAAAGTGCCCTCATGTTTTTCCTGTTATAAAACAGATAATATGTTCGGTTATGCTTGTGAGTCATGCAGTTGTCATGTTATAATAAAACAGTCTGACGGGAGAGGAAAATTCCGATTACGTCAGGAAAATATAAGGAGAAGCTAAAATATGAGCATATATGATACATTAAATGACCGGCAGCAGGAGGCGGTTTTTCATACGGAAGGACCGCTGCTGATTCTGGCAGGTGCGGGATCGGGGAAGACCAGGGTGCTGACGCACCGGATTGCGTATCTGATTGAGGAAAAGGGCGTGAATCCGTGGAATATTCTGGCGATCACGTTTACCAATAAGGCTGCCCAGGAGATGAGGGAGCGTGTGGACAAGATTGTGGGCTTCGGTTCCGAGAGTATCTGGGTGTCCACCTTTCATTCCACCTGTGTGCGGATTCTGCGCAGATACATAGACCGGCTGGGATATGACAATAATTTTACCATTTATGATACAGATGATCAGAAAACACTGATGAAAGATATCTGTAAGAAGCTGAATATTGATACAAAAGTATATAAAGAACGCTCTCTGCTTGCGCAGATCTCCCATGCCAAGGATGAACTGATTACACCGGATGAGATGGAGATGAATGCAGGAGGAGACTTTAATCAGCGCAAGGTTGCGGGGGTCTATCGGGAATATCAGGCATCTCTGCGTAAAAATAATGCACTGGATTTTGATGATCTGCTGGTGAAGACCGTAGAACTTTTTCAGAACTGCGGGGATGTGCTGGAATATTATCAGGAACGCTTCCGGTATATTATGGTGGATGAGTATCAGGATACGAATACGGCACAGTTTAAGCTGGTAAGCCTTTTGGCATCCAGATACGAGAATCTTTGCGTAGTAGGAGATGATGATCAGTCCATTTATAAATTCCGTGGGGCAAATATCGGCAATATTCTGGGATTTGAACGGGTTTTTCCTGATGCGAAGGTGATTCGCCTGGAACAGAATTACCGTTCTACACAGAATATCCTCAATGCTGCCAATGAGGTGATCAGCAATAATACCGAGCGTAAGCCGAAACATCTCTGGACGGAAAATGAGGATGGCTCCATGGTTCAGTTCCGTCAGTTTCTCAATGGATTTGAGGAAGCGGAATATATTGTGGGTGAGATATCCAAAGAACATCGGGAGGGCAAATACCATTACCGGGACTGTGCGATTCTTTACCGTACCAATGCCCAGTCACGTCTGTTTGAGGAAAAGTGCCTGCTTGCCAATATTCCGTACAAGCTGGTAGGCGGGGTG
Source organism: Blautia sp. HCP3S3_G3 (assembly GCF_052063365.1). NCBI lineage: Bacteria > Bacillati > Bacillota > Clostridia > Lachnospirales > Lachnospiraceae > Blautia > Blautia sp. HCP3S3_G3. The sequence continues at coordinate 55,056 of NZ_JBQHXR010000009.1, forward strand.
AACTTTTATGCTCGTAAAGAAATCAAGGATCTTCTCTGTTATCTGAAGACGGTGGATAATGCACAGGATGATCTTGCTGTGAAGAGAATTCTCAATGTGCCGAAGCGGGGAATCGGAGCGACAACGGTGAGCAGGGTCCAGGATTATGCAGATCAGATGAATATCAGTTTTTATGATGCGCTGCGTGTGGCGGAGGAGGTTCCGTCCATTGGAAGAAGTCTTTCTAAAATCGATGGCTTTGTAACCTTTATCCAGTCGCTGAAGAGCAAGGCAGAGGCATATTCTGTACAGGAGCTTTTGGAAGAGATTATTGATCTGACCGGTTATGTGGATGAACTGAGAGCCGAGGATACGGATGAAGCAAGAGCAAGAATCGAGAATATTGATGAGCTGATTTCCAAGACAGTAACTTATACAGAAACGATGGAGGAGATGAATCAGCCTGCGACACTTTCCGGCTTTCTGGAGGAAATCGCACTGATCGCAGATATTGATAGTGTAGATCCGGATCAGGATTATGTGCTTCTTATGACCCTGCACAGTGCCAAGGGGCTGGAATTTCCCCATGTATTTCTTGCCGGAATGGAAGACGGGATTTTTCCCAGCTATATGAGTATCTCAAGCGGGGATCCCTCTGATATGGAAGAGGAGCGCAGACTGTGCTATGTGGGCATTACAAGAGCGATGAAAGATCTGACTCTGACAGCTGCCCAGCAGAGAATGATCCGCGGGGAAACGCAGTATAATCGTGTATCCCGTTTTGTACGGGAAATTCCGCGGGAACTGGTGGATCTGGGACATAAGATTCAGGAAAAGAAGCCGAAGCTTGAGGAAGTTATTCCTGCCAAAAGCAGTTATGCCCAGATGAAAATGGCCTTTCATGCCAAAGCATTTGAGCCAACGCAGTTCAAGGTAACAAAACCGACATTTCTGGAATATGCTGTAGGAGATACGGTGCGTCATGTGAAATTTGGTGTGGGAATCGTGAAAAATATTGTGGAAGGCGGACGTGACTTTGAAGTGACGGTGGAATTTGACCGTTATGGAGTAAAGAAGATGTTTGCCGGTTTTGCGAAGCTGAAGAAGATTTGAGGGGAAAAATTCGATTAGTTATGGTAAAATCTGCTCAGTAGTGGTATAATAAAGAACAGAATCAGCGAATCGGCCGGTTGTCGGGCCGCAGGACGGCAAATAACGTGAGATATCCAGGTTGTATTAGGAAAAAGTGCTCTGTGTTTTCCTGTGATTTAAAAATACAGGACATTTGCCGTTAAGAATTATGAGAGGATGGTGCAACTATGAATATTAAAATTGAAGATTTATTGACTGCATTAAAGAAAAAAGAAGAAGAAAAAGAGAAAAATACAGTCCTCTGGGTGCTGGCGATCATCGGTGCTGTAGCAGCTGTTGCAGGAATCGCTTTTGCAGTATACCATTTCTTCGCACCGGATTATCTGGAAGATTTCGAAGAAGATTTTGATGACGATTTCGATGATTATTTTGAGGATGAAGAGGAAGAATAAATAAACAGAGATGGCTCCGGCAGATAACCGGGGCTATTTTTGTGAAGAGGCTATTGACAGGTTCATACGGAGGAATTATGAAAAAAGGTGAAATTTACGAGGGAATCATAGAGAAAGTGGAATATCCCAATAAGGGGCTGGTTTATATAGATGGACAGAAAGTGATTGTAAAGAATGGAATTCCGGGACAGAAAATCCGGTTTATGATTAATAAAAAGCGTTCCGGCCGTGCGGAGGGACGCCTTCTGGAGGTACTGGAAAAATCACCGCTGGAGACTCGTGAACCGGTGTGCAGTGTTTTCCCTGCCTGCGGTGGATGCATGTACCAGACCATGCCCTATGAAGAACAGCTGAAAATGAAAGAAGAACAGGTAAAGGAACTGCTCGACCAGGCACTGCTGTCAGGCGGTCAGGCAGATGAAGAGGGAAATCCGGATTACTGCTGGGAGGGAATCCATGGAAGTCCTATTGAGTTCGGTTACCGGAATAAAATGGAATTTTCTTTTGGAGATGAGTACAAGGATGGCCCGCTTTCTCTTGGGCTGCACAAAAAAGGCAGCACCTATGATGTTTTGAATACCGGAGACTGCAAACTGGTTCATGAGGATATGACGAAAATTTTGAACTGTGTGTGGGAATATTTCCGTGACAGAGGCGTTTCCTATTACAAAAAAATGCAGCATATCGGGTATCTCCGTCATCTGCTTCTTCGCCGCGGTGTGACAACGGGAGAAATTCTGGTGCATGTGATCACCACCAGCCAGGAAGAGCATGATATGGAGCCTCTCAAAGAAGAACTGCTGAAACTTCCTCTGGAAGGAAAAATCGTAGGAATCATGCATATCATCAATGATTCTCTTTCCGATGTGGTGAGAAGTGATGAGACAAGGATTCTTTACGGGCAGGATTATTTTTATGAAACACTTCTGGGACTGCGGTTCAAAATCAGTACATTTTCTTTCTTCCAGCCCAATTCTCTGGCTGCTGAGGTATTGTATTCCATCGTGCGGGATTATATTGGAAGTACCAGAGATATGGAAGTGTTTGACCTTTACAGCGGAACCGGAACCATTGCACAGCTTCTTGCGCCTGTAGCGAAAGAAGTGATCGGTGTGGAAATTGTGGAGGAGGCTGTGGAGGCAGCAAGAGAAAACGCGGCACGCAACGGGCTGACGAACTGCCGGTTTATTGCAGGAGATGTGCTCAAAGTACTGGATGAAGTAACGGAAAAACCGGATGTCATTGTACTGGATCCTCCAAGAGACGGAATCCATCCAAAGGCTCTGCCGAAGATCATCGCCTATGGAGTGGATCATATTGTATATATTTCCTGTAAGGCAACCAGCCTTGCGCGGGATCTTGAGGCATTTCTTGCAGCAGGATACCGCGTGGAACGGGCCTGCTGTGTAGAACAGTTCTGTGAAACTGTGCATATTGAAACAATTTGTAAATTAGTGCATGTCTGAAAGGATTTTTCAAGCATACTCTGGAGCGGGACGATAGACTTTCATGATTTGTGATTTTTCAACAGCTAAATTATTCAGGGAGAATTCTATATGGATTATTTATCACATAATATCGCAATTAATTTGAAAAGAATACGCAAAGCCAAAGGAATGAGCCTTGACGTGGTGGCAGAGCAGACGGGGGTCAGCAAGAGTATGCTGGCAACGATTGAAAAAGGAGATGCCAATCCGTCGATTGGTGTATTGGGAAAAATTATGAGCGGTCTGCGCATTGATCTGCAGGACCTGACGCAGGCTCCGCAAAAAGATGCCTATCTGGTGGATATTGAGAAACTGGTACCAACGAAAGATGTAAAAGGGCAATACCATGTCTGGACCTGTTTTCCGATTGCGGACAATCGCTCTGTGGAAATTTACCGGATCGACATTGAGCCAGGTGGAGTATATGAGAGCGGATCCCATGGAGAACGTACAAAGGAATACATTGCTATGCTTCAGGGTACCTTATTCATAAAGCTGGAAGACGGTATTTATGAGGTGGAAAAGGAACAGTTCTTCCGTTTTGAATCGGACCAGCCGCATGTTTATTTTAATACAGGAACAGAAACGATTCGTTTTATGTCTTTCTTTGTTGTATATTAGAGCGTGTTTGAAAATTTACTCCCGTCATATGCATGCCCCACTTTGCAGGAAAATTGTCTCGCATTCGGTCAACATATTCGGCTAGGCCTCTCTCTGAAAATAGATGTCCAAAATATTGAACAAAAGAATGCAAAAATCTCGAAAAAACAACAATATTTTAATTGACTATTCATGAAAAGTGTGATATATTGTACACAACATAAAAGCAAAAGTGACAAAGGCGTCAGTGATTCACAGGAATCATTGGCGTTTTTTTTGTTTCTCAGGAAAGTATTCCTGTTTGTCCAGAAGGAGAATCAGGAATTTCCGGAGAAATAAAGATAAGCTGGAGGAGGAAAGAATTATGAAATTAAAAGACACAGGACTGACAAAACAGGAAATTAAGGACAAAGTAAGCAAATACATGATCGAAACATACGAGCGTTTTGATTTCCTTGCAGAAACAGCAGAAGGAATGTATCTGTATGATGAAGAGGGAACCCCATATCTTGATTTTTATGCAGGTATTGCAGTAAATAATGCCGGCAGCCGCAATCCAAAGGTTGTTGCAGCAGTTAAGGATCAGGTAGACGACATCATGCATACCTTTAACTATCCATATACAATTCCGCAGGCATTGTTGGCTGAAAAAGTCTGTGAAACAATCGGGATGGACAAGATTTTTTATCAGAATTCCGGTACAGAGGCAAATGAAGCGATGATTAAAATGGCCCGTAAGTACGGAATTGAGAAATACGGTCCTAATAAATATCATATCGTAACAGCAAAAATGGGCTTTCATGGCAGAACATTCGGTGCGATGTCTGCAACAGGACAGCCGGGAAATGGATGCCAGGTAGGATTTGGTCCGATGACATACGGATTTTCCTATGCACCGTATAATGATCTGGAAGCGTTCAAAAACGCATGTACAGAGAATACCATTGCCATCATGATCGAGCCGGTACAGGGCGAGGGCGGTGTGCATCCGGCAACCATGGAATTTATGAAAGGTCTTCGTGAATTTTGTGATGAAAAGGGTATGCTGCTTCTGATCGATGAAGTACAGACCGGATGGTGCAGAACCGGTGCTGTGATGTCCTATATGAATTACGGTATCAAGCCGGATATCGTGTCCATGGCGAAAGGTCTGGGTGGCGGAATGCCGATCGGAGCAATCTGTGCAACCGAGGAAGTGGCGAAAGCATTTACACCAGGTTCCCATGGAACTACATTCGGAGGTCATCCGGTTTCCTGTGCAGCAGCACTGGCGGAAGTAAATGAACTGCTTGACAGAGATCTGGCAGGCAATGCGAAAGAGATGGGTGATTATTTCTCTGCAGAACTTGAGAAGCTTCCTCATGTGAAAGAAGTAAGACATCAGGGACTGCTGGTCGGTGTTGAATTTGATGATACGGTAAGCGGTGTGGATGTAAAACATGGTGCTTTAGACCGGAAACTGCTGATCACTGCAATTGGTGCGCATACCATTCGTATGGTTCCGCCTCTGATCGTATCCAGGGAAGAATGCGACAAGGCAGTTGCCATTCTGGATGAAACAGTAAAAGCTTTGGCATAAAATGAAAAATAGAAATGAGCAGACGAGGGCGTCACGAAGGGATTCGTGCGCCCTTGTCTACTTTATTTTATCATAGGAAAGTGCTTTGCATTTTCCTATGATAAAATAAAGTATTCATAAAAGCAAATACATAAAGGAAGTGAATGGGATGCAGCATTTTGTGATAACGATTGGATGTGAATATGGGGCAAAAGGAAATGCAATAGGCAAAAAAATCGCGGAAGATCTGGGGATTCCTGTATATAACAGGGAAACAGTGGATGCTATCATTGATGAAGTAGGAATTCCGCAGGATATTATGGACAAAGTAGAATCCGGTCTTACGATTGCAGGAAAAGGTGTGGAAGGACAGGAAAGAGGTTCTTTTTCAAAGCTTTCTGACCTGACAGACCGTGCAATCCATGTGCAGAAACAGATTATCCGAAAACTGGCGGCAAAAGAGTCCTGCGTATTTATCGGACGTTCCGCAGATTATATTTTAAAAGGGCAGGAAAATCTGTTATGTGTATTCATTTATGCTCCGGATGAAGTGAGAATCCGACATATTATGGAAAGCCATAACCTGACGGAAAAAGATGCGAAACTTCTGATTTCTGAGAAGGATAAGCGGTATCATATCCGACATCTTGCATTTACAGGCAGTAATCGCGGTGACCGTCATAACAGGAATCTTTTGATCGACAGCAGTATGCTTGGGATTGACGGAACTGCAGAATATATCGAAATACTGGCAAAGAAGTTATTTGACATCTGAGAAAGGAGAGGACTCGCTATGAATAAGAAAAAATCAGAATTTGACAAAGTGTTCAGTGCGTGGGATATTCTGGTGATTGCCTTTGGCGCAATGATCGGCTGGGGCTGGGTCGTATCCTCCGGCGGATGGATTGAAAGCGGCGGCGTAGTTGGTGCGGCCCTTGGTTTTGTAATCGGCGGTATCATGATTTTCTTTGTTGGACTTACCTATGCGGAATTGACAGCTGCGATGCCGCAGTGCGGAGGAGAACATGTATTCAGCTACCGGGCTATGGGACCGACCGGTTCTTTTGTATGTACCTGGGGAATTATTCTCGGATATGTGGGCGTAGCGTGTTTTGAGGCATGTGCATTTCCGACCATTCTGACATATTTATGGCCGGGATTTTTAAAAGGGTATCTTTATACGGTTGCCGGATTTGATATTTATGCATCCTGGCTTGCGGTAGCGATTATCCTGGCATTTCTGATTATGGTGATCAACATTATGGGCGCGAAAACCGCAGCGATGCTTCAGACAGTACTGACGGTCATTATTGGAGGTGCCGGAATTCTGCTGATCGTGGCATCAGTCATTAACGGAAGTGTGGATAATCTGAACGGTCAGATGTTTGTGGGTTCCACAGGCGGCTCTATGCTCAAAAATGTGCTTTCTGTAGCCGTGATCACTCCGTTTTATTTTATCGGATTTGATGTTATTCCGCAGGCTGCGGAGGAAATCAATGTTCCACTGAAAAAAATCGGTAAAATGCTGATTTTATCAGTTGTTCTTGCTGTTGTTTTTTATGCGCTTGTGATTCTGGCTGTAGGTTATGTGCTGGATGCAGATGCCATTGCCGCATCAGAGGCAGGCACCGGTCTGGTAACCGCAGATGCCATGGCCACCGCATTTAAGACTTCTGTAATGGCAAAGGTCATCATTGTCGGCGGTATGTGCGGAATTATCACTTCCTGGAATTCATTTATGATCGGTGGTTCAAGAGCAATGTATTCCATGGCTGAATCTTATATGATTCCGCCGTTTTTTGCAAAACTTCATCCGAAGCACAAAACACCGGTGAATTCCTTATATTTAATTGGGGCACTGACGATGATCGCACCGCTTGCAGGACGAAAAATGATGGTCTGGATCTGTGACGCAGGCAATTTCGGATGCTGTCTTGCGTACTGTATGGTATCAATTTCCTTCCTGATTCTCAGAAAAAAAGAACCGGATATGCCGCGTCCGTATCGTGTTCCTGCATATAAATTTGTAGGAACAATGGCAGTTCTGATGTCTGGCTTTATGGTACTGATGTATTGTATCCCGGGTTCCGGCGGAAACCTTGTCTGGCAGGAATGGGAAATGGTCGGCGGATGGGCGCTGTTAGGTGTTGTATTCTATGTTGTCTGCAAGAGAAAATATCAGGAATCCTTTGGTACACTGGTGGAACTGATTTCCGACGAGGATGCTGCAACACTGATGCCGGAAGCTGATGAAGAAGAACTGGATCTGGTAATTGACCAGGCAATTGAACGTGTGCTGCAGAGAATGGCAGCATAAAACAGGAGAGGAGCAAAAAACAATGAAAGAATTTTCATTTTCCATACCACAGGAGATTATCGTTGGCCAGGGAAGTCTGGCAAAACTGCCGGAAGCGGCAAAAAAACTGGGAGGTTCCCATGGATTTATTATTTCCGGACCTCGTCTGAATAAAATGGGAATTGTAAAGTCCTGTGCAGATGCATTAGAAGGCGTAGGGATTCCGGCAGATGCTTTTACAGAAACAGAAGGAAATCCTTCTGTGGAGACTGTGGAAAAAGCGACAAAAGCATTTCAGGAAAGCGGAGCTGATTTTCTGATCGCATTAGGGGGCGGTTCCCCTATGGATGTGGCGAAAGCAGTCGGCGTCGTTGCAAAGTATGGCGGAAGTATCACAGAATATGAAGGCGGCGGCAAGGTTCCGGGAGATATCATCCCGCTTATTGCCATTCCGACAACTGCAGGTACCGGTTCGGAAGTTACCGCGTTTTCTGTTATTACAGATCACAGCAGAAATTATAAATTAACCGTATTCAGTTATAAATTGATTCCTTCTTATGCGATTCTGGATCCGGAATTGCTGACAACTGCTCCGGCTTCGGTGGCGGCAGCATGCGGAATTGATGCAATGGTTCATGCACTGGAAGCTTATCTTTCAAAAGCAGCCTCTCCATTTTCTGATGCAATGGCAGAAAAAGCACTGGAGCTGATCGGAAAAAATATCAGAAGATACTTTGCTGACCGTACGGATCTTGAAGCAGCAGAGGGAATGATCACTGGTTCTCTGTTTGCGGGAATTGCTTTTTCCTGGGCAAGGCTTGGGGATGTTCATGCGATGAGTCATCCGGTCAGTGCGTTCTTTGACGTGCCGCACGGTGTTGCCAATGCGATTTTACTGCCGACGATTGTGGAATATAATGCACTGGCAGACAATGGAAAATATCTGAAGATTTATAATTATATTTCCAGAACGCCTGCTTTTGAAGAGGAGTTTGAACCATTTATGCTGGTGGATCTGCTGGTAGAATTGAATGAACAGCTGGGAATTCCGGCATCTCTTGGTGAGGTGGGAGTAACTGCAGATAAATTCGATGCAATGGCAGATGACGCCATGAAGAGCGGGAATATTGCAGTAAATCCGAGGAGTACAACGAAGAAAGATATCCTTTCCCTTTATGAAAAGGCATTATAAAATGATGGACAACAGGAAAGTCCAGGGAGTCTGCGGCGGAATTCTGACAGGATTCTGCTGGGGGCTCTCCGGCGTATTCAGTCAGTATTTGTTTACGAATACAGAAATGCAGTCTTCCTGGTTTGTGGCTGTGCGAATGCTGGTTTCCGGGTTCTGTATGCTGATATTTTTGCTGCTGACAAAGAGAGAAGAACTGCGGATGCTCCTGAAAAGGAAAGAAGATCTGTTGCGATGTGCTCTGACCGGGATACTGGGAACGATGCTCTTTCAGTTTGCGTGCTACGGAGCTGTGCAGAAATCCAATGCGGCTACGGCTATTGTCCTCCAATACTTATGTCCGGTTATGGTGATGAATTATGTGTGCGTGAAAAAACATAAATTTCCTGAGAAGATGGAGATGCTGTCCCTGGCTTTGGCCGTTGCAGGCATTTTTCTGATTGCGACACATGGCAATATTCATGAACTTGTCATGTCGGAAGAAGCATTGGTATGGGGAATCGGCTGTGCGTTCTTTATGATGCTCAGTACTGTTTTGCCGGAGCCTTTGTATGAAAGGTATTCTGCACAGGCGATTACATCGGTTTCCTTGTTTTTTGGAGGTATTACGGCGGGGATTCTGGTAAATCCCATGAAAAATCCGCCTGTCCTGGACAGCAGAGCGTTCGGAGCGCTTCTTGCTGCTGTTTTATGCGGAAGCATTCTTGCATATCTGCTGTATGGAGTGGCTGTGAAGCAGATCGGTTCTGCAAAGGCCAGTCTGTTTGCCTGTTCAGAAATACCGACAGCAACGGTGTTATCGGTTCTTTTTATGGGAAATCAGTTTACTTTTCTGGATATTCTGGGGTTCGTGCTGATTGGTTCCACGATTTTTATTTTATCATAGAAAAGTGCTTTGCATTTTCCGATGATAAAATAAAGTCTTCCGGGTAAGATTCTTTCTAACTATTACATCGAAAAAATAAATGACCAGCCATATCACTTGCCTGATATTTTATCTGCGTGATAGGGCTGGTCATTTATTTTGAGAGTGCATTATAATGTCTGGAAGCAAAGCTTTCATTCATGGAATTGATGATGCTATGCTAAAGACCGGAAATGGAGGTACAGGAAGAAATGTTTAAAGACAAACGGATCAGTCTTTTCAAATAATATATAGATGAAATTTTATTAGATTGTACAATTTGCATAAAAGTATGTGAGAATCGGGATTGAATTGTAGAAAAGTGACAAAATTGTTTACAGAAGAATACGAGTATGATATATTTTGTGTAGGTTACACGAGTAAAGAACGATAGATCATGGAAAAAGGTACATACAGGAGGTAATTTCCAAACTACTATTTGGGCAAGAGACCAAAGTATCAGCTTAGAAGCACAAAGGTTCAAAATGATACTTTGGAAGATGCCAATTAAATTATATAATTTTACTTGACGGATATTCAATCCTTCGGAATTTGGATATCTGTTTTATGGATTTATTATTCTGTTTTAATTTTTAATTTCTTACCAGAAAAGGCGATTCCAAGTTTGAGAATATTGGTAACGCCAATTTCGGTCATTTCTGAGTCATAGCGTTTGGTGTCTATTTGATCTAACGCATCTTTAGCGAGTTTATCAAGTGTATCTGAATCCAGATTACTTCCACATTTAAATTCCATAATGATACCTGGATATTTTGAGCTTTTCGGGAATAATGAGATATCGTACCTACCATCTCCTGATTCACGGTTGGATTTAATCTTGTACTGGTTATCCATCAAAGCGATGAGACCTAAGATTAAACCGTGGTAAAATCCTTCAGAACCGCCATCGTAGAAACTGATGGATTTATCCATATATTCTCCAATTGCCTTTTGTAATTTTACAAAGTCGCCTACATAAAGACTCTGATATTGTCAATATTGGTTGACACATTTATCTCAAAGATATCACTTGATGAAAAAGCAAAGGAGAAAATAAGATGAAGAAATATGTTTCGCTCGATAAAAGAAGTAAAAAGGCGCAGAAGGAATATTATTCGAAACAGAGGCTGACTTGGGGAGTACTGAATCCAGCGACGCGAAGTGTGCCTAGTGGGAAGCCTTATAATCGGGAAAAAGATAAACAGGAAAGACGAAGAATCGGTAAAGAGTTCAGCGATGGATTTGAAGCCGATTTTTTTGTGTTGAAATATCTATGCTATTCTACGAATTGTATATTGAAATAAATATAATAATATAATGATTAAATATTGAAATAACTATATTTTTCAAGTTATAAGATGTTGAAATAATTGCATTTCTGGGGTAAAATGTATAAAAGACCTTGAATCCGCAGACGATATGCATAACTGAAAGGTGGAAAAATATGTTTAAAAGAAAAGTATACGATCAACTTTTGGAGTGGAAAAGAGAATGGAATGGAAAGTATGCCTGTTTGCTTGAAGGTGCTAGACGAGTTGGAAAAACAACTATAGCAGAGGAATTTGCACGAAATGAATATAAATCATATATCTTGATAGATTTCTCAAATATCAGTAAGGAAATGCTAAATATTTTTGATGATATTTCAAAATTGGATCGATTCTTTTTAAGGTTACAGATGGAGACGGGCATAGAACTTTATGAAAGAAACTCTGTTATTATTTTTGATGAAATTCAGTTGTTTCCAAAGGCACGACAGGCGATTAAGCATCTTGTAAAAGATGGCAGATATGATTATATAGAAACAGGATCTTTAATATCTATAAAAAAGAATGTAAAGAATATTTTGATTCCATCAGAGGAACATAAAATTCGTGTATATCCAATGGATTATGAAGAATTTTTGTGGGCAACAGGTGGAAATCCTAATGTTTTAAATATGGCTTATAAGAGCAATATGGAGCTTGGTAATGCAGCAAATCGTAATGCAATGAAAGATTTTCGTATTTATATGGCTGTAGGCGGTATGCCTCAGGCAGTGGAAAGATACATTGCTACAAATAATTTTGAATCTGTTGATAGAGTAAAACGTGAAATCTTAGAATTATATTATGATGATTTAAAGAAGATTGATGACTCAGGTAGAATAACGGATATGTACAAATCTGTTCCAAGTCAGCTTGCAGCAAAGAAAAAACATTACGTAATAAGTGCAGCAATTGGTAAACAGAAAACAAGAAAGGATGAGGAACGCCTTTTTGAATTAATTGAATCTGGACTTGTATTACCTTGTTATAATGTGCTGAATCCGACAGTTTCTCTTGCGCAAACCAAAGATATGGATTGTTTTAAGTTGTATTTATCGGATATTGGATTGTTTACAACAATGTTATTTAATGATTCGCAGAATGGAATAGAAGATATTTATAAAAAATTATTAAGAGATACATTACCGGCAGATTTGGGATATTTATATGAAAATGTTGTGGCACAGGCAATCAAAGCCAGCGGGCGGGATTTATACTATCATACCTGGAAGAAGGAAGGAAGCACCCATTCTTTTGAAATTGATTTCTTAATCACGTCAAAGAATAAGATTGTTCCAATAGAAGTAAAATCATCTGCTATTAAGAATCATAAATCGATAGATAGTTTTGAATTGAAGTATTCCAAATATGTTGGAGAGAGATATCTTTTGTCTCAAAAAGATGTAGGGAAGATAGGGACACTGAAACTGAAACCAATATATATGATTTTGTTCTTGTTGAAGGATTTATAGGGTTTAAATGATTGATGGAAAGCATTAGACCATTTTATAAAACGCTTCTGGGAGAGAAAACATTCCAGTTTTCACCGGCAGAATGGATGACGATTCATCGTCGTCTTTTTGAAGGTGTATTTGATCATGCCGGAAAATCAGAACCTATAACATTACGAAAAAAACTTCATAATAGAGGATTTTTATTTCAGGATTATGTTACGATTATGTGCCTCCTTCAAAATAATGTAGAGTATGTCTGTTCAGAGTATTTGGAAGATATAGATGTGTTTTATGCGGATGGCACGTTTGAATTTATTCAGGTGAAATATTATCCGAAGACAAGTCCGAAAATGAAGGAGATTTCAACGGATCTTTATTACCAGTACCTCCGACTCCGGATGTTGCAGAGTACTTTAACAGCAGTTCCGAGGCTTTATATTCACAGGAATTCAAGTCTTCAAATATATAGCATCATTTTAGCATTATGCATAGCATGAATGGGATCCAAACTATACAAAAATATGCCATTTTATTCCAAAGTGCCGATTTTCCCAATGATACGAAAAAGTCTTTAAAATCAAGGGAAAACCTAGCAAATCCGGGCAAAACATGGCAAAGAAAGGTACGAAAAAATTATGCCAAAAGTATTATTCATCTGCCACGGCACTACCTTAGCAAAATTCTGAAAAACCTTGATTTTACAGTATATTTTTGAACCAGTAGGGATGTTTTACTAAGTTTTTACTAAAGAGGAATCCCTAGCACGAATTTAGAAAAGTAACATATAGTATGACCTTATTAATTGGTAGAACAATTGGTAAGGTCCTTTTTTATTTCAAGGAGGTTCAAAATGAAAAGTACAGCGTTAGGAGCAGAAAACATTATTTTTATCAGTGATGCACATGAAAAATTCTACTATGAAAAATTACAAGAAGTACGGTATCAGGATGTGTACCATAAGGCATTGTGTTATTGTCTGGGTATTAATGGAGATACCAGAAAAAATGCTGACAGAATTTATAATTTTAAAACGGGGTCTGTTAAAACGAAATGTTTACATGAAGGATGGCAGACAAGCGGTAGCTTAAAAGTGGTAAGGATGGCATTTAATCTGTACTGTAACAGCACGCCAAGCGTTTGGGATTATGAAGATGCAGAGGAACAGGTAAACGAGTGCAGACAGTATACAGTAGAGGATATCTTCTGCTGTGTATATGCACCATATTTTTGGCAGGCAATACAGATCCGTTATCCGGAATATGTAGTGTACAATCAAAAGTTACATGCCATGCTTGGAGGAATAGATTAATGCTGAAAGTGAGACTGATGGGAACAAAAAATGATATTGCATGGTTTCAGAAAATCCTGCAGCGTCATCCTAAAATTGAAGTTATGGAATTATCGGAACTTTATTCCAATAAAGGGACGAGCAAATATTATAGAGCTTATGCTGAAATTGAAAAAAGTAATGTAAATAAAAAATAGTAGAAAAACAGGAGAATTATATCATGTGCAAAATAATCGCAATCGCAAATCAAAAAGGTGGAGTAGCAAAGACTACAACCACTATTAATCTTGGAGTAGGACTGTCTAAGGTTGGAAAACGTGTAATGCTGATAGATGCTGATCCACAGGGACATTTGACAATGGGACTTGGTTTTCCAAAGAACTTAAGGGTAACATTGAAAACAATGATGGAAAATATCATTATGGGATTAGAATTTGATCCCAGGGAAGCAATTTTACACCATGAGGAAGGAATAGATGTAATTCCATCTAATAAACTTCTTTCGGGAATGGACATGTCATTATTTACGGTAGAGGACAGAGAAAAAGTCTTAAAAGAATATTTGGAACTTTTGGAAAATGATTATGATTATATTCTGATTGATTGTATGCCCTCATTGGGAATGATGACAATTAATGCGTTAAGTGCAGCTGATAGCGTTTTGATTCCGGTGCAGCCTCAATACTATGCGGCAGATGGCCTCATGGAATTACTGAAAGTTGTGAAAGGCATTCATCAGAGATTTAATCCTGATTTACAGATTGAAGGGATTCTGTTTACAATGGACAGCAGTCATTATAATAATTCAAAGAGAAATAAGCAGGCAGTACGAGATGCTTATGGAGCAGAGATTAGAATTTTTGATCAGACGATTCCAAGAACAGAGGCTCTTGCCGAAACTGCATCAGAAGGTGTCAGTATTTTTTCTTATTATGCAAAAGGAAAAGGTGCGTACAGTTATCAGGCACTTGTCCAGGAGGTGCTGAATCATGCGTAAACCTAAGAAAGAAATTCAGCTTACTTCTTATGATGAATTGCTTGGAATCAATGAAGCCGAACAGAATACTCTTAATCAGATTGTTGAAGTGCCATTAAATGAGTTACATCCTTTTAGAAATCATCCATTTCATGTAAATGATGATGAAAAAATGGCTGAAACAGTAGAAAGTATCAAGAATTATGGCATCTTAAATCCTGCATTGGTACGTCCTCGCGCAGAGGGCGGATATGAACTGATTGCTGGTCACAGGAGAAAACGTGGTTGCGAACTGGCTGGAAAAAGTAAAATGCCAGTACTCATACGGAACTATACCGATGATGAAGCCGTAATCGTTATGGTGGATTCTAATATACAGAGAGAAAATTTGCTTCCAAGCGAAAAGGCATATGCTTATAAGATGAAGATGGATGCAGTAAAACATCAAGGCATAAAAGAGGAAAACGCAGTTTCTGTTGACAGTGCAGATCTGGTTGGACAGACTGCAGGTGACAGTGGAAGAACCGTTCAGCGTTACATACGCTTGACCTGTCTTATTCCGGAATTGCTGAAATTGTTGGATGAAGGAAAGATTAATTTTACAGTAGGTGTTTCATTAACCTATTTATCAGAAATGGAGCAGATTTGGGTGAAAGACTGCATAGTGTCTGGAGCAAGCTCTGTTACAGGTTCAATGGCAACAAAACTGAAGCAATACAGCGATGAAGGTAATCTGACAGAATTAGCGGTACAGCTTATTCTGAATGAAAAGAAAACAGAGACAGGAAAAGTTACTTTAACTGAAAAGAAACTACGAAAGTATTTCCCAAAGGAATATAACAGAGAACAGATTGAACAGGTTATCTATGAACTGCTTGATAACTGGAAGAAAAGCCAATAACGAGGGAAGGAGGGAAAGCAAAATGGCAAAATCCGAAAGCACAAAAATAGAGTTTGGTTATTTTCACGATTATGAATCGGAACAGTTTGCTTTTTACCGTATTCCCAAAGTATTATTCACAGATGAATATTTCCGTAATCTGTCCAGTGATGCAAAGGTTCTTTATGGGCTGATGCTGGACAGAATGGCTTTGTCTATCAGAAATAATTGGGTGGACAATGAGGGGAAAGTTTATATCATATTTACATTGGAACAAGTGATGGAATATATGAATTGCGGAAAAGACAAAGGTGTGAAAATTCTTGCAGAATTAGATACTGATAAAGGAATTGGTTTGATTGAAAGAGTAAAGAGAGGATTGGGAAAACCAACAATTATTTATGTAAAGAGCTTTGTATATAGAAAAGAAAAAGTATTAGATTCAGCAGAGAATGATAACCGAAGTCAAGAAGTCGGAAAAGCCGAAGTCAAGAGTTCGGAAAAACCGAAGTCTGGAGTTCTGGAAAGTCGAAGTCAAGAGTTCGGAAAAACCGAAGTCTGGAAGTCGGAAAAATCGAAGTCAAGAGTTCGGAAAAACCGAAGTACAGAAGTCGGAAAAACCGACCCTAATAATACTAATTATAATTATACTGATATTAGTAATACTGACAGAAGTAATACTGATCTTATCAATCTTTCAGATTCTTCCGAACAGCAGTCAATGGATTTGATGGAAGAGATGGAGTTATTCCAGATGAATACTGCACTTGTAAAAAGAAATATTGAATATGACTGTCTTGTACAACGATGCAGACTAGGGGAACAGCAACAGTTGGATGAAATTGTGGCACTAATTGTGGAAACAATCAGCATAGAACGGGAGAATATTACGATCAGTGGAGTGAAATACCCATATCAGTTCGTAAAAAGCAGATTATTGTTGCTGGAAGAAAGCCACATAGAGTATGTACTTGACTGTCTGCATGAGAATACCAGGGAAGTAAAGAACATAAAAGCGTATTTGCTTACCTGTCTTATGAATTCAATAACGACAATAGGCAATTATTACCAGGCAAAAGTAAATCATGATATGTACGGAGGTGGCATATGAGAGGAAAAGAAATTATAACAAAATTGATAATTCCTGGTGCAATAGCTATGATTATCTGCTTAATTGTTCACCCTATGTGCATGAATGGTGAAATATTAGACTGGAGAAAATTATTGCTTTTTGTGGGAA
The DNA here is from genome assembly GCF_052063365.1 of Blautia sp. HCP3S3_G3. Taxonomy (NCBI): domain Bacteria; kingdom Bacillati; phylum Bacillota; class Clostridia; order Lachnospirales; family Lachnospiraceae; genus Blautia; species Blautia sp. HCP3S3_G3. The sequence continues at coordinate 71,758 of NZ_JBQHXR010000009.1, forward strand.
TACCTTTCGGAATCCAGAAAATGTTTTTGTTGGTCGTTCCAAGAAATGTGGGGACAGGGGAAATGCTTGGTTTGGTGGTACTTAAACTGATGGTAGGAAGTTTGATTGGAATAGGGGTTCTTGCCTGGAGATTATTAGCTGTAGCAGGCATTTTGCTAAAAAACGGCATTTCTGGAATTATATGGATCATAAAAAGACTGAAAGAAATGGTGATCAAAAATGAGCGAAAAGCAACTGGAAAAATTGTATTATAGCATTTATCCAATGAATCAATGTGAGACACAAAGTAAAAGTTATGAAGAGACAAAGGAACTGTGTGAAACATTAGAAAAGGAAATGATAAGTCTAATGAGTCCGGATCTGCAGGCAATGTTTGAGGATTACAAGGAATATACTTTAAATCTTAAACAAACAGAACAGAGAGACGCTTACATAGATGGATTAGCGTTTGGGATTCGCACAATTTCGGAAGCCTTTTTACATGAGAACAAAAATAGAATATGGTGATTGAAAAAGCAGTCTGTCAAGGCTGCTTTTTCTGTACCGCTTACATAGGAGGATGAGATGTGATTGATTTGATAATTATTATTATGGCAGGAATAGTGCTTTTGTTTTTGCTGTCTTGTTGCTTTATGGTTGCAAGGCTATTGGATGAGGAAATATCTATGTATGGATATGAAGGAAAAGAAAACTGGGAAAGGGAACAACTTCCCGACAAATTGTCGAGAAGTTCAACAGATGAAAGACATGGAGATAAATGAAAAGATTCGTTATTTTCGGAAACAGAGAGGGCTATCGCAGGAGCTGCTTGCAGAACGAACAGGAATTAATGTGAATACAATTCGGAAGTATGAAATAGGCATACGAAAGCCGAAAGTAGAACAATTAAAGAAAATTGCGGATGGACTTGAAATTAGTGTAATAGAATTTTTGGATATTGAAATAGAAAATGAAGCGGACTTAATTGCTATGCTGAAAAAAATTAGTCCGTTTTTTAAGTGGGACGGATTGCTTCATGTATTGGAGGGGGAAAAGTTTTTATGATTGGTGTAGGAAGTGCATTGATATCACTGTTTCTGGTTTTGGTTTGTTATTCATTAACACTGACAGCGAAAAGAGCAGATGAAAACTTATTGATGATCTGTGAACAGAATCAGAAAATTGAAGAAGAGAAAGGAAAGCAAGAAATGGAATCAAAGAGAGACATTTTGAGAGTGATTGAAAAAGAAATCAAAAAAGGAAGTGCGCCAGTTGCATTTGCGGGTTTGGGGTTTTCCGAGGAATGTTATCATTTGGTAGATAGTCAGGCTAAGATGAACCAACTTTTAGATTATTTTTTTCGCAATGAAGAATACGCAGCTTTGACAGATCGGCAGGTGAAAAGTAATATCTATGCAGAAATGGGCAAAAGGCTGAATTTCCGTAGTGCCAGATCTGATCGAGACAGAAAGAATATGGAGGTAGCGGCGAAACGATGGATTAAGAAAAAGCATCCAACATTTGATGGTGATGTATATGTCGAAAATATCCGGTGTTTTCTGGATATTTCCCAAGAAGAGTTAGAAAAACGTAAATGTACTGTTAATGAACAGGATATCGCAGCACTTATTTTCAGTCAGAAACATTTGGAAGCATTATATCTGCAATGCCTTATGCACAGACGAAATGCGATGCAAGAGGTCCCGGAATTGAAAGGTTTGTCAGAAACGTGCAACAGGATTTATAAATTGCAGGATGTAGATGTATTATTTCAGTGTTTACTGATGGATCAGATGGATTGGGAAGAAGGAAAGTTGTATGTGCAATTCAGTACTGTATATTTATTACTGAGTTTAAGAAATAAATGACAGAATAAGTATGATTGGTTATAATAAAATAAATTGAACAAATAAGTAGAGGGAGGGTCTGATGAATAAAGAAGATCATTTTATAGATACAGATAAATTGGGTGATGTGTTACTTGAGTTTTCAAAAAAAATAAGTCGTTTCTCACAAAATATACCAGATACTTTATTTGGAAGTTTGACAGAATTTTTAAAAAATATACCAGATGATGTTAAGAATACGCAACTTTTTGCAAACGTTCAAAAACTAAGTAATTATGATTTGAATTATGAAGATGTCTGGTGGTTGGTAGACAGTTATGGGCTTATTGATAAAGAAGATGCGGAAGAAGAACTTATGGAGTATTATGAGCAAGAAAATAAATTACATTGTTATATAAAAAGTATTATAAGCAATCCGTCCATAAGTGAACGTGAAAAATTAGTAATATTGTTATCACATATAGAACCGTTAATATATAATACTTTAAATTACACGAAACAGCCTTATTCAAAAGTGAAACAAATAGTAAAACGAATGTCTATAGATGAAAATGAGGGAATGTCTTCTGAGAGTGTGGGAAAACTTTACGTTATGGGAATTACATATGTAGTGTTTGCAAATACTGACGCTTATACCAAGGAAATTGATAAAAGAATTCCGTTTAGAAATAATATTCTGCATAATGGAATTGTTGAATATGGAACGGATGATATACATAGTGCATATGAGTTGTTAGTTGAGTTCATTTCAATGCTGGTATTCATAAAAAAACAGCTTATTAATGAAAAAACGAAATAGAGAATTTGTAGCCGGTTGGTCCATTTTATTAGAAATTGGAATCAGCCGGCTTTTTATATTTTAAAGAGTACTTCTCGACAATTTGTCGGGAAGTGGAAAGGAGCCAAATTCCAATGAAAATATATCTCCCCCATCTGTTAGTGCCACCGTAATTTGCTGATCAGAATCGAAAGGAGGCGTGCAAATTGCAGGAAGAAGTTACACAGAAAACAATCGCATTGTCGGTTAAAACTGCAAGAGTGACTGCCGACGTGTTAAAAAATATGTTGCGGAAGTATCTGTCAGGACAGAAGCAAAAGGGAAAGAATCCTTATAAGGTTGGAAAACAGTCATACAAAGAATTGAAAAGCCAGGGTTCTGGTTTATCCAATATTGAAATCACAGATGGAAATATCAAGTCCTTTGAGCGTGTGGCGAAAAAATACCGTTTAGATTTTGCCTTGAAAAAAGACAGTTCGACCAAGCCACCGACCTACTATGTGTTCTTTAAAGGGCAGGATACAGAAATGATGAATCTGGCATTTAAGAAATATTTGTGTGTCCAGATGAACAAAAAGGATAAGCCATCTATTATGGAAAAACTTATGCACTTTAAGGATGCTGTGTCTAAAGGAAAGAACAGAGAACGAGCAAGAGAACAGCAGAAAGACAGAGGGCAGAGTTTATGACGGAGAAAAAACAGCAGCATAAGAAGAAAAGAGGAAAAGTTCAGCATATCAGAGGCTCTCCGAAAAAGAGAAAAATATCTGGAAAAGCTGTTTTTTCCTCAGAGAGTATCCCAGGAAAAATGCTTGCAGATGTGAAAAATCTGATTACGGACAAGGTAAGTGAATTGAAGAGGGCAGATCAGAAAAAGCTGTTTTTAGCTAATTTCCCCTATCTGATGTTTGCCTATTTTTTCAATAAGATTGCCTGGTTGTATCGGGTAAACACCGGAGCAACTTCCTGGGATAAATTTATGAATACCATTACTTATTTTGAACTGGCATTTCAGAATCTCTGGCCAAGTTTGAATCATATAGATTTGTTGTGTGGAATCGCAGGCGGCGTGGCTGTAAAGCTTATTATTATTTACCGCACGAAAAATGCCAGGAAATATCGGCTGGGTGTGGAGTATGGTTCTGCCAGATGGGGAACAGAAAAAGATATACGACCATATGCTGATCCTGAATTTGAAAATAATATTATTCTCACAGAAACAGAGAGTCTTACTATGTCAAGCAGACCAAAGAATCCGAAATACGCCAGGAATAAAAACATTCTGGTAATTGGTGGTTCCGGTTCTGGAAAAACCAGATTTTTTGTAAAGCCTAACATTATGCAGATGCACAGCTCTTATGTGATTACTGATCCGAAGGGAACTGTGCTTCTGGAAGTTGGCAGTATGCTGGCAAAAGGCAGTCCGATGACGGATGAGAATGGAAAAATCGTGCGGGACAAAGAGGGAAAAGTTATATACGAACCGTATAAAATCAAAGTTTTGAATACAATTAACTTCAAAAAATCCATGCACTATAATCCATTTGTATATATCCGCAGTGAAAAAGATATTCTAAAACTGGTAACAACCATTATTGCTAACACCAAAGGTGAAGGGCAGCAATCGGGTGAGGATTTTTGGGTAAAGGCGGAAAAACTTTATTATTGTGCCCTGATCGGTTATATCTGGTATGAAGGTAGGGAAGAGGAAAAGAATTTCAATACTTTGCTTGCAATGATTAATGCGTCAGAAGCCAGGGAAGATGATGAGAATTTCAAGAATCCAGTAGATATGATGTTTGATGAACTGGAGCAGAAAGACCCGAACCATTTTGCGGTAAGGCAGTACAAAAAATACAAGCTGGCTGCCGGTAAGACAGCAAAATCTATTCTGATCAGTTGTGGTGCAAGACTCGCACCCTTTGATATTGCGGAACTGCGGGAGCTTATGAGTTATGACGAACTGGAACTGGATTTGGTCGGTGACAGGAAAACAGCATTGTTTGTTATTATTTCAGATACCGATGATACCTTTAATTTTATTGTTTCTATTATGTACACACAGCTTTTTAATCTGCTCTGTGACAGAGCTGATGATGTATATGGAGGTAGACTTCCAATTCATGTGAGGTGTCTCCTAGACGAGTTTGCGAACATCGGACAAATTCCAAAATTTGAAAAACTGATTGCTACGATTAGAAGCCGGGAAATCTCAGCTTCTATTATTTTGCAGTCAAAGTCTCAGCTTAAGGCAATTTATAAGGATAATGCTGATACCATCGAAGGGAACTGTGATACGACCTTATTCCTGGGTGGAAAGGAAAAAACGACATTAAAGGAAATAGCGGAGATCCTGGGAAAAGAAACCATAGATCTTTATAACACATCGGATACGAGAGGCAGTCAGCGGTCTTATGGAATGAACTACCAGAAAACAGGAAAGGAGTTGATGAGCCAGGATGAAATAGCAGTCATGGACGGGGGAAAATGTATTCTGCAGGTGAGAGGTGTCAGACCATTTTTCTCAAATAAATACGATATTTGCAAACATAAAAACTACAAATATCTGTCCGATTATGACAAAAAGAATACTTTTGATATTGAAAAATATCTGAGTACTAATCTGATACTAAAATCAGAGGATGAAGTGGAACTGTATCAGATGTAACTTCTCGACAAATTGTCGGGAAGTGGATTATGGGAGGAAATCATGAATAATTTGGAAAAAAGGAACAGTCGGTATCCATCGACGAAAATGAATATACCGACTGTACGTGTGAGGAATTTTCCAAGTAGAAAATCCTATGCTTAGTGTAGCACAAAAGGCAGGGTTTATATAGTGTTTTCTTCCCTTTCTGGAAAAAATCTAAGAAAGGACTGGAAAATGTAAGTTTTCCAAAGGTACACTTATGGCATTTTTTACAACGGCAATTACGACCTTAAAAACATTGGTTTGTGCGATCGGAGCCGGACTTGCAGCCTGGGGAGTGATCAATCTGCTGGAAGGATATGGAACGGACAATCCGGGTGCAAAGTCACAAGGAATAAAACAGTTCATGGCTAATTAAAGGGAACAAAAAGAAAGGAAAAGCCAATCCAGACGGTATCAGCGGCAGGCTACAAGAATAAATTGTGATTTCACAAGATTGGTGCTATAATAAGAGAAAAGTTCCTGCCGGGGCAGCCGCTCCGGTGGTATGGATAGAAAGGCAGGAAAACAATATGCACATCAGCTATAAACCACTCTGGCACACACTATTAGAGCGTGATATGAGAAAAGAGGATTTAAGGCTTGCCGCTGGTATGACAACAAATATGATTGCCAACATGAGCAAAGAGGGAAAGCACATCAGCATGGATACATTAGCCCGTATCTGCGAAACGCTGAATTGTGAGATTACCGATGTGATTGAGTTAGTACCAGACGAGCCTGCTTCCACAGGAGGTAAGGAACATGAGCGAATTGAAACCAAGAATAAAAGAAAACGGAATTGATTATATCCTTGTTGGAGATTACTACATCCCGGACTTGAAGTTGCCGGAGGAACACCGCCCCATCGGAAAGTACGGACGGATGCACCGGGAATATTTAAGAGAAGTCTGCCCAGCCAGATTACACACATTGACCCTGACCGGGGAATTGTGGACATATCTTGCAGACCTGAACGAACAGGCACAGAAACGGTTAGACACCATCATGGAGCAGATGAAAGCTGCCGAGGGCGTGACCGAGGAATTGAAGCGTACCCGTCAAATGGAATGGGTGCAGCGTTGCAATAACATTCACAACCGGGCAGAAGAAATTGTTTTACATGAGATGATTTATTCATAACGGTATGGTAGAATGATTATTACAAATTAGAAGTTGTAAAGGAGACTTTGTATGGGTAGAAAAGAAATAACAACAAAAGAAGATTTAATGAAAGTAATAGAATTATTCGAAAATACTGGAATTACATACTGGTTGGATGGCGGATGGGGTGTAGATATTTTAGCTGGTAAACAAACAAGAATTCATAGAGATATAGATATAAATTTTGATGCTCAACATACGGAAAAATTGTTAAATGTGCTTTTGAATCTGGGCTATAAAATTGATACAGACTGGAAACCGGTTAGAATAGAGTTATATAGTGATGAACTTGGTTACTTAGACATTCACCCGTTCGTTTTAAGTGAGGACGGAACTTCAAAACAAGCTGATTTAGAGGGTGGCTGGTATGAGTTTGAAAAAGATTACTTTGGTAGTGCTTTTTTTGAAGGAAAAACAATTCCTTGTATATCCTTAAAAGGCCAAAGAGTTTTCCATTCAGGTTATGAATTAAGAGATAAAGATAAGCATGATATTTCAATTCTTGAAAGTTTATCAAAATAACATTGCTGTAATTTCTAAGATAAATTCCACTTTATCGCTTTGAAATTTTAACTGAATAAGTATAGCACCAACCGCTGCTACATGGAAGCAAACACAACCATGCAACAGCGGTTTTTCTTTACCGTTTTTTCCTTTGACTGATAGGAGTTCCTGTTTTCTTTGATTTTTGTAGAATCCGAATGAGCCAGCGAAATTCTTCGTCTGACAGATTTTTATAGTTGATGCCGAGCTGCTTGCAGTAAAGGACAACCAGCTTTTCATCCCGACTGCCCTTGAAATTTTCAACCGCTTCCAAATTTTCTTTCAATTCATCGGCAACGGTGGTCTGGGGCGCACTCTCGCTGTCCTTTTTGTGGGCTTCCCGAATATCCCGGATAATGAGATTGAGGTCATCAAGAACCATGTGGCTGAAATATTCATCATCGCTGATATGGGCGGCTTGCAGCACTTTCAAATGCGGGTCGTCTTCGCCGGGGCGATACCGTTCAATGATTTCATGCCGGACAGTATCGACAAGGGCGTTGAGGTTTTGAATCTGCATGGTGGCAATCCCATCTACATAAATCTCAATGTCCGCAAGAAACTTGATAAAGTCCTTATGAGTGGCAAGCTCACAGAGCAGACGGTTGTTAATCCGACCGCCTTTCAGAAGTGCCACCATCTCATCATTCAAATGCAGCTCTGTTAGTGGCGTGTTGATCTGCTCCCGGTTCTCTGTCCGGCACAGCAGATAATCAACGGAAACCCCATAGAAGTCTGCCAGCGTGATAAGGTTGCCATGATTGATTTCCTTATAATCCTCTTTTTCATAACTGCCAAGAGCTGATTTGGAAATGCCCGTCAGCTCTGATAATTCTTCCAGATTTAAGCCTTTGTCCTTGCGGAGTTCCCAAAGGCGTTCCTGTATGCTTGTCGCTCCTTTCATGGGCGCACGCTCCTTTCCGGCGGTTTCATTACTGCCGCTTAACTGGATTATATCATACTTTCCGCAATCGTGGAAATTTCTGATTTTTACCCTTAATTCCTACTTTGTGGACATACGGCACAGGGCACAAAAATGTTCTATGATACAGGTAGTTCATCGATGGATTATTCCAATCGAATGACCAGCCTGTGTGGGATATGCTTCCCCGGCGATGTAGCGCCATGACTTTTGGCAGGGATATGGAGGAACCCTGACCGAAACGAGCGTACCAAAGGGAGCAATACGCCGCTGTGAGATTCAGGGGAGGAACGACACCGGGGAGAACTGGCGAACTGATACCGAAATGATACCGAAACACGACAATCTGATAGGGGGATAGTCTACCCTATTGGCTGATACTTCTGGAGATTTTAGACGGCTCTATGACCGTAATTTTGCCGAAAATCGCCCCGAAACTATACACTAAAACGGGAGGAAACGCAATATGCCGAGAATGAGCAAAAAGAGGAAGCATGAGCTTTCTTTTTACCTCAATGACCGGGGGCGTGTCACTTACAACGAATTATGCCGGAAATGCAAGCATGGGTGCAAGCAGAGCTTCCGGGCGGTTGTGGTTGACTGCCCCCGTTATTTATCCAAAAGAGCAAAGAAAAAGGAGGAACACACCGAATGAATTTTGAATTTATGACGATAGGCACACCGTTGCCGCCCTGTATGCCCTTTCCCAGAGCGTTGACAGGATTTCCAGTCAGCAGCACCGCAAAGGTCATGTACTGCCGGATGTTGGACGCTATGCTATCCAACGGACAGGAGGACGAGAACGGAATCCTGTTTATCTGCTTCCCTGTCACAGCCATTGCCGCAGTCCTGTCCCGCAGCCCCATGACGGTCAAGCGTTCTCTGAATGAACTGGAAACCGCCGGACTGATCATGCGAGTGCGTCAGGGCGTTGGAGAACCAAACAGGATTTATGTGCTGATACCGGGAAAGGAGGACGCTGCCCTTGCCTGATACCTCAAAGCTGGAAAAGCTCAACCGAGAGTTGGAAAAGAGTGAAAAGAAACTGCGGAAAGCCATCAATGATGAAAAGGCATTGCAGCACCAGCTAAAGCAGCTTACCCGAAAAGAACGGACACACCGGCTCTGTACTCGTGGCGGTATGCTGGAAAGTTTTCTGCAAGAGCCGGAACGCCTGACAGATGATGATGTCATGCTGTTGTTGACACTCATTTTTCACAGGCAGGACACGCAGGAACTATTGAAGAAACTGCTGGAACGTGAGAAGCCGGAAACCCCTTAGTTTACTAAGGGCGCAATTATACACCACCCAGAGGTTGGTGCATTGCGTTCTCCGAAGGCTCCTCGCCGGGGGGCTGTGATTTTCCGCAGTCATGGTCTGCTCCAAATCAAACAGGGGACGCTACGCTTCCCCTGCGCTGGCTGCCGCCAGCTACCCTTTTGTGGACTTGCCATCTGGGGAGACCTTGCGCTGCAAGCTGTTCCCAGCCGACAAGTTTCATAAAATATGCTATCTTTTCGATAGGCAATAAAGTATAATAAAGTCAGCAATAAATCGGAATTTTACGGTCAGTAAGGAATGCGTAAAGTTATATGATTGTATTATAAGCGATTTGTTAAATTTTTATAACCACTTGTATTTGCCTGCGATTTATGGTATAATATTTTGAAATTTAGAAAGAGGTGGGAAGATGATTAACTTTTCTTGCAAATAAAATCAAAATATGCGGTAGTGCTATACTTTGGCATTATTGTGTCTATTGCAAGAAAGTTATATGTCTATCTTACTCAATATAGTGCTGTTGCCACTTTTGCTTAGTGGTGTTATTTTATGCTATGACGAGCTGCAAGGATAAACTTTCTTGTGGCTCTTATTTTGTTTTGGAGGTGCTTTATGAATAGTGCAGAACAGATAGTTACACATGATTCACTCCGTATAGTGTCGGTTCCTTTTGGTGAAATCTATACGTAGTAAACATTCACCGAACCGACTTTGTATCGTATGACATGCAAAGGAGGATAATATTTATGTCAATGATTAAAATTGAAAACCTTACGTTTTCATATCCGACAAGTTATGATAATGTTTTTGAAAATGTCAGTTTCCAGGTTGATACCGATTGGAAGCTTGGTTTTGTGGGCAGAAACGGACGAGGTAAAACAACCTTTCTGAATCTTCTGCTTGGGAAATATGAGTATAGTGGAAAAATCCTATCATCCGTACAGTTTGATTATTTTCCTTATCCCGTTTCAGATAAGAATCGTATTACAGAGGATATATTGCAGGAGATTTGCCCACTTGCGGAAGAATGGGAACTTATGCGAGAACTTTCTTATCTTGATGTTGATGTCGATGTGCTTTGGCGACCTTTTGAAACACTTTCCAACGGAGAGCAGACAAAGGTTTTGATTGCCGCTCTTTTTCTTAATGAAGGGCATTTCCTACTGATTGATGAACCTACCAACCATTTGGATGCCAAAGCGAGAAAAAGTGTGGCGGCATATCTGAAAAAGAAAAAGGGATTCATCTTAGTTTCTCACGATCGTCGCTTTCTTGACGATTGTGTTGACTATATTCTATCGATTAACCGAGCGAATATCGAAGTGCAAAGAGGAAACTTTTCATCATGGATGTCAAATTTTGAGCGACAGCAAGAATTTGAACTGGCTCAGAACGAACGTTTGCAAAAGGACATCAGACGATTACAGCAGTCGGCAAAACGCGCTGCAGTATGGTCTGAACGTGTAGAAGCTTCCAAAATTGGGGCAGCAGATAAAGGTTATGTCGGTCATAAAGCCGCCAAAATGATGAAGCGTTCAAAATCTATAGAAGCGAGACAACAACAGACAATCGAACAAAAATCAGCATTGCTGAAAAATATGGAAACCGCAGAAGCCCTCAAGATACAACCGCTTAATTACCATACAGATTTGCTTGCATCATTATCGAATGTAGTAGTTTATTATGATGGCATTTCAGTTTGTGAACCCGTTTCGTTTGAAATAAGACAGGGAGAACGCATTGTGCTTGATGGAAAGAACGGCAGTGGCAAAAGTAGCCTGTTAAAGTTGGTAGTCGGGCAGTCCATAGATTATACGGGTACAGTAACACTTGGCTCTGGGCTTGTAATTTCTTATGTGCCACAGGATACATCGTATTTATGTGGAACCCTTTCCGAGTTTGCAGAAGAAAACAACCTTGATGAAAGTTTGTTCAAGGCAATTCTTAGGAAAATGGACTTTGAGCGTGTACAGTTTGAAAAGGATATTAAAGACTTTTCTGGCGGGCAAAAGAAGAAAGTCCTAATTGCGAAAAGCCTTTGTGAAAAGGCACACTTGTATGTATGGGATGAACCGCTCAACTTTATTGATGTGTACTCACGTATGCAGATTGAACAACTCATAACGGAGTTTGCCCCGACCATGCTCCTGGTAGAACATGACAGTGTTTTTCGAGATACTGTGGCAAGTAAAATTGTGAATATCTAAATTGGTTCTTCCGCAATTTTACGTTTTTCGCTTTAATAAAAATGGAGAATGCTGATTTACACTGGCATTCCAGTATTGAAAAATTACAAAATACGGATAATTGCGTAAGAACCTCTAAATTAAAATAATTGTATGGGTTAATTCCAGCTTTACAGAGACTCAAATTCCAGTTTGTAGAATTAAGAAAATCGTAATTTGTGGAGGTAAAATATAGATGAATCAAGGTAGAATTATTGTAATCACAGGTGCGCCGGGGACAGGAAAAACTACAACGGCATCTGCTGTTGCAAAAGAATCAGATTTGGAAAAGTCTGTGCATATGCACACAGATGACTTTTATCATTATTTGAGTAAAGGGGCAATACCACCGCATTTGCCGGAATCAAATGAGCAAAATTTGATTGTCATTGAAGCGTTTTTAGAAGCTGCGAAGCGATATGCTCGTGGTGGATATGATGTAATTGTTGACGGTATTATCGGACCGTGGTTTTTAAAGCCGTGGCAAAGTCTTGTTCGGGAACATTATGAGGTGCATTATATTATTTTAAGGGCAAGTAAGGAAGAAACCTTGAAGCGAGCTGTTGAACGCTCAAAGTTAGACCGAAAGACAAATATCGAATTGGTAGAAACCATGTGGGAGCAATTTTGCAATCTGGGAATATATGAATCGAATGTTATAGATACGACCACTTATTCCATTCAAGAAACTGTTTCCGCAGTACAAGAAAAAATCGCAAGTAGGGCAGCGTTGTTGTCTTAGATTGTTTTGGTGCAATTCCAGTTTGTTAGCTTTACATCGGGTCAACTTGTCCCGAACTTTTACAACTAAATACCCGCCGCTCACACAGTGGCACACCGAGCAGGAAATCTGAAAAAGGTCTCCTGCTTTTTTTCTGCCCAAAATGAGGTGGTAAAACGCCACCCTATCCACCAATTAGCGAAAGGAGGGACACGAAATGCCTTGTCCACACAACGAAATCACGATTGTTCAGCGCAGCCAGCGGCAGTCTGCGGTTGCCGCCGCTGCTTACCAAAGCGGCGAAAAGCTGTTCTGTGAATACGACCAGCAAGTAAAGCACTACCCGGAAAAGCGTGGTATCGTCCACAATGAAATCCTGCTCCCGGCAAATGCTCCACAGGAATATGCAGACCGCAATACTTTATGGAATGCCGCCGAAGCGGTGGAAAAGCAATGGAACTCCCAGCTTGCAAGGCGGTGGGTGCTTACCATTCCCAGAGAGATACCGCCCGACCAGTACGCTGTCCTTGTACGGGAGTTTTGTGAACAGCAGTTTGTTTCCAAAGGCATGATTGCTGATTTTGCCATCCATGACCCCCATCCGCCGGGACACAATCCCCACGCCCATGTCCTGCTGACCATGCGGGCAATGGATGAACATGGAAAATGGCTTCCCAAGAGCCGCAAGGTTTATGACCTTGACGAGAATGGGGAACGGATAAAGCTGCCGTCCGGCAGGTGGAAAAGCCACAAGGAGGATACGGTGGACTGGAACGACCAGAAGTATTGTGAAATCTGGCGGCATGAATGGGAGGTTATCCAGAACCGCTATCTGGACGCCAATGACCGCCCGGAGCGTGTGGACTTGCGTTCCTATGCCAGACAGGGGCTTGATATAGTCCCCACTGTCCATGAGGGGACTGCTGTCCGGCAGATGGAAAAGCGAGGTATCCAGACGAATATCGGCAACCTGAACCGGGAAATCAGAGCCGCCAACCGCCTGATGAAGTCCATCCGGCAGCTTATCCAAAACCTCAAAGGCTGGATTACCGAGCTGGGAGAAAAACGGAAGGAGCTGCTTGCACAAAAGGCGGCGGAGGAAGCGACACTTCTTCCCAATCTGCTGATGAAGTATATGGAGATACGAAAGGAAGAACGGAAGGACTGGACAAGGGCTGGACAGAACCGGGGAACTTCACAGGACTTAAAGGCAGTCAGCGAAGCCCTGTCCTATCTCCGGCAAAAGGGGCTTTCCACTGTGGAGGACTTAGAAGCGTTTCTGGAATCTTCCGGGAAATCAGCCGCAGATTACCGCAATCAGATGAAGCCAAAGGAAGCCCGGAGCAAAGTGATTGACGGGATTCTTGCCAGCCGGACAGACTGCAAGGAATGTAAGGCTGTCTATGAGAAGTACCAGAAGATATTTTTTAAGAAAATAAAGGGGAAATTCAAACAGGAACACCCGGAGGTTGCCCGGTATGAGAAAGCCGCTGACTACCTTGCCAAGCACCCGGACGATAAGGATAAAACGAAAAATGAGTTGCAACAGGAGCAGGAAACGCTTCTCAGCGAAATCGCAGAGCTGAAAGTACCACTGACCGAGGTACAGGAGGATTTGAAGAAGCTGCGGGACATCCGCTACTGGGTACGGAAAGCCACACCCGGCACAGAGGAAAGCAAAGAGCCGCCCAAGAAGCAGCCCATCAAAGAAGTCTTGCAGGATAAGACTGACGAGAAAAAAGCACAAAGAACCGCCCCGGCACAGGAGAAACACAGACAACAGGATATGGAACTTTAACAGGCACTTGCCATTTTCAATTAGAGAATGTCAGGTGCTTTTCTTATTTTCAAGGAGGGATAGATTTGAATGTATTCGAAGCTGTGAAGCAGTCCGTCACAACAAGACAGGCTGCGGAGTATTATGGAATCCATGTAGGTCGGAACGGGATGGCTTGCTGCCCGTTCCATAACGATAAAACCCCAAGCATGAAGCTGGATCGGCGTTACCATTGCTTCGGCTGCGGTGCGGATGGGGATGTGATTGATTTTGCCGCCGCCCTGTATGGGCTGGGAAAGAAAGAAGCCGCCGTACAGCTGGCACAGGACTTCGGGCTTTCCTATGAGGACTGGAAACCGCCGGGAAAGGTAAAAAAGCCCAAGACCCGGCAGAAATCCCCGGAGGAACAGTTTCAGGAAGCAAAGAATCGCTGCTTCCGTATTCTTGCCGATTATCTCCATCTGCTGATGGCATGGAGAACGGACTACGCCCCGCACTCCCCGGAGGAAGCCTTTCATCCCCGGTTTGTGGAAGCCTTACAGAAGCAAGCCCAAGTGGAATATCTGCTGGATGTGCTGCTGTTCGGGGAAACAGAGGAAAAAGCGGATTTGATTACGGACTACGGAAAGGATGTGATACAGCTTGAACAGCGAATGGCAGAACTTGCAGCCGCAGACGCAGCAAGAACTAAAAAACACTATGAACGCCATGCAGCCGCCCCAGAGCGTTGAGGAAATCAAGGCGGGGCTGGAAACCACCGAGAAAGGCGGTGTCCGTCAGAGCATACGGAACTGCCTGACCGTATTCCAACGTGACCCTCTGCTTTCAGGGGCTATCGCATACAACATCCTGACTGACCGCAAGGACATCATAAAGCCCATCGGTTTTCACAGAGAAAGCACCGCCCTGAACGATACGGACATGAAGTATCTGCTTCTTTATCTGGAAGAAACCTACGGGCTTACCAATGAGAAAAAGATTGATAACGCCATCGGGATTGTGGCGAATGAAAACAAGTACCATCCCATCCGGGACTATCTCAATACCCTTGTGTGGGACGGGACAGAGCGAATCCGCTTCTGCCTGCGGCACTTTCTGGGGGCTGACGCAGACGATTACACCTATGAAGCGTTGAAGCTGTTCCTGCTGGGTGCAATCTCACGAGCCTTTCAGCCGGGGTGCAAGTTTGAAATCATGCTCTGTCTGGTAGGCGGTCAGGGGGCTGGAAAGTCCACCTTCTTCCGGCTGCTGGCAGTCCGGGACGAGTGGTTCTCCGATGATTTGCGGAAGCTGGACGATGACAATGTGTACCGCAAGCTGCAAGGTCACTGGATTATTGAAATGTCGGAAATGATGGCAACCGCCAACGCCAAGAGCATTGAGGAAATCAAGTCATTTTTAAGCCGGCAGAAAGAGGTCTACAAGATACCTTATGAAACCCACCCGGCAGACCGCCCCCGTCAGTGCGTGTTTGGCGGCACTTCCAATGCCCTTGACTTCCTGCCCCTTGACCGTTCCGGCAACCGCCGCTTTATCCCGGTCATGGTGTACCCGGAGCAGGCGGAAGTTCACATTTTGGAGGATGAAGCCGCTTCCAGAGCCTATATCGGGCAGATGTGGGCGGAAGCGATGGAGATTTATAAAAGCGGCAGGTTCAAGCTGGCTTTCAGCCCCGCCATGCAGCGGTATCTCAAAGAACACCAGCGGGATTTTATGCCGGAGGACACCAAAGCCGGGATGATACAGGCGTATCTTGATAAATACACCGGGAGCATGGTCTGCTCCAAGCAGCTCTATAAGGAAGCCTTGAACCATGCTTTTGACGAGCCGAAGCAATGGGAAATCCGGGAAATCAACGAGATTATGAACCAGTGCATTTCCAGCTGGCGGTACTTCCCAAACCCAAGAATGTTTTCCGAATATGGCAGACAAAAGGGCTGGGAGCGTGAAAACCCGGCAACGGACTCCGGCAACCCGTCTGAAAAAACGATGGACGGTTTTGTGGAGGTCACAGAACAGATGGAGCTTCCATTCTGAAAAGGACAGCCCGTTGCACCCCCTGTTGTTATCCCGTTGCCGAGCCGGTTGCCGGGAAAAACCCCTTATTTCCGGGCTTTTCTCCCTTATAACAACCAAAACAACAAAAAAATAAAAGAAAAGTATAAATAGTAACCATCGCCAGATTGAGATTGTTTGCAAGGTCTTTTGAAGTCCGTTGCCGGACTTCGTTGCCGACACCCTCTGTCTGGCTATTTTCATGTATGGAGGATAACTGCCTATGGCAAAAAACAAAACAGAGATTCATGTGACCACTGTATTTGACGGGGAGCTTGACGCCACTGATGTGTTCGTCAGCCTGATTTCCCAGAAATACGGAAAGACAAATGCAAAAGAATATCTTGCTAAAAAGAAAGATATAGGCTATAATGAAGATGAGGTTCAAAAGAGCCAGATACCGTCTGGATTGTGTGGGTAAATGGCTATGATGAACGAAATGGAATACAGAACAATCGGTTCGGCACTTGCCGGGGGTTATCGTGCGGCGGTCTATTGCAGGCTGTCAAAGGACGATGACCTGCAAGGCGAAAGTGCCAGTATCGCAAACCAGCGTGATATGCTGGAAAAATACTGCGAAAAGCAGGGATGGGAGGTTGTGGCAGTCTATCAGGACGATGGCTTCACAGGTCTTAACATGGAGCGTCCTGACCTACAGAGAATGTTGAGAGCCATTGAGCGCAGGCAGATCAACCTTGTCATCACGAAAGACCTCAGCCGACTGGGGCGTAATTATCTGCAAACCGGGCATTTGATTGAGGACTTTTTCCCAAGAAACGGTGTCCGCTATATCGCCATGAATGACGGCATCGACACCCTGCGGGATAACAACGACATTGCCCCGTTCAAGAATATCCTGAACGAGATGTACAGCAAGGATATTTCCAAGAAAGTCCATTCCTCTTATCTTCTGAAAGCGCAGAAAGGACAGTTTACCGGGTGTCTTGCCCCGTTTGGGTATCGGAAAGACCCGGAGGACAAAAACCATCTGCTCATTGACGAGGAAACCGCCCCGATTGTGCGGCTGATTTTCGGATATGCCCTGAACGGTCATGGTCCGAACTATATCCGCAGACGGCTGGAGAAAGAAAAAATCCCCTGCCCTACATGGTGGAACCGGGAACGGGGGCTTCGCAATACCCGCACCAAATGGGAAAAGAAAGACCCAGAAAACGGGCGGTATATGTGGGACTTCTCCGTTATCAAAGACCTTTTGATGAATCCCGTCTACACCGGGGCGATTGCTTCCCAGAAAAAGGACTACCGCTTCAAAATCGGCACGATTGGGGAAAAGAAGCCGGAGGACTGGATTGTGGTGGAGGGACAGCATGAACCGCTGATTGACAGCATGAGCTTTGACATTGTGCAGAACAAGCTGAAATCCCGCCAGCGTCCGGGGCAGACCAATGAAATCAGCCTGTTTGCCGGACTGTTAAAATGCGGCGAGTGTGGGAAGTCGCTGACGGTACGCTACACAAACGCTAAACATCCCCAGCGGATTTACTCCTGCAAGACCTACAATGCCTTTGGAAAGAACCACTGCACCCAGCACCGGATTGATTATGACACCCTTTACAGCCATGTGCTGCGGAAAATCCGGGAATGTGCCAGAGCTGCCCTGATGGACGGGGAAGCGGTTGCCGACCGCCTGACCAATACCTGTGAAGCCGAGCAGCGGGAACAGCGGGAAGCAATGGAACGCTCCCTTACAAGGGACGAGGAACGGATTGAGGTTCTGGACAAAATGGTCATGCGGCTTTATGAGGATATGATTGCAGGGCGTATCAGTGAGCAGAATTTCAACACCATGCTGGAAAAGACACAGACCGAGCAGACGGAGCTTAAAACAAAAGTGTCCGAGGGCAGAAAGCGGCTGTCCGATGAAGTCCAGCTTGCCAATGATGCAAAACAATGGGTGGAAGCCATTCAGGAATACGCCAACATCACAGAGCTGGACGCAGCCACCCTCAACCGCTTAATCAAAGAAATCGTTGTGCATGAGCGCATTGACGAAGATAAAACAAGACACATTTCTATCGAAATTCATTTTAATCTCAAACCCATCCCGGAGGTGGAACAGGTCACTGCCTGACCTGTCCCGCCGGGACGGTTCTCTTAACAACACCATATAGATTTTTTGTACGCCGCCGCCCGCCATCGAGCAGAGTTTTTACACCTAATTGGGGATGAAACAGTTGATGGCGGGCGGTGGCATCGTACTGATTGGAATAAACCTGATTCCACAGCTTGCAACTTTGTTTGGATAAATAAATGGGTGGAATAACCGAAAAAATAACAGAGTTCATAAAGGATCTGCTAACAGGCTGGATCACATCAAACCTGGATACCATGTTCACCGATGTAAATACCAAAGTAGAAACGATTGCTACAGAGGTTGGGAAAACACCCCAAAATTGGAACAGTGGCATTTTTTCCATGATAAAAAATCTGTCGGATAATGTCATTGTCCCCATTGCGGGGATGATTATTACATTTGTACTGTGTTATGAGCTGATTTCCATGATTATGGAAAAAAACAATATGCACGATACGGATACGTTTATGTTTTTCAAATACATTTTCAAGATGTGGGTAGCGGTATATCTGGTTACTCATACTTTTGATATTGCGATGGCAATTTTTGATGTAGCGAATCATGTGGTATCTAATGCTGGCGGTATGATAACCGGTTCTGCATCTATTGATGTTACAGAAGCATTGAAAACACTTCTTGAAACGCAGATTGAAGATATGGGAATCGGAGAATTACTGGGGCTTGGTCTGGAAACGATGCTGGTCAGTTTATGCCTAAAAATCATATCAGTCCTGATTACCGTCATTTTATATGGACGAATGATAGAAATATATCTTTATGTCTCTGTGGCACCTATTCCGTTTTCAACATTTACGAACAGGGAATGGGGAAGTATTGGAAATAATTACGTGAAGGCATTATTAGCGTTGGGATTCCAGGGATTTTTTATGATGGTATGTGTTGCGATTTATGCAGTTCTGGTAAATGCTATTACAGTTGCGGATAATCTTCATACAGCTATCTGGTCAGTTGCAGCATATACAGTTATTTTATGTTTCAGCCTGTTTAAGACCAGTTCCCTGGCAAAATCAATCTTCAATGCACATTAGGAGGAAACAAGAATATGGCATATGTTCCAGTGCCGAAAGATTTTTCAAAAATAAAGACAAAATTAGCACTGAATTTAACTAAAAGACAAATTATATGTTTTTCTCTGGCAGGAATTTGTGGGGTTCCGGTCTATTTGCTGACAAAAGCAGGACTGGGAACAGATGTGGCAGCAACGCTTATGATCATAGTGATGCTGCCATTTTTCTTTTTTGCAATGTATGAAAAGGATGGATTTCCAGCAGAGAAAATACTGCTTCACATTATCCGGCAGAAATTTTTAAGACCTGGAATCAGGGTCTATCGTTCAAAAAACTTATATGATCGGATTATAGAGTACGATAAATTAGAGAAAGAGGGTGCATGGCTTGAGAAAAAGGCAAAAGAAGCCAGGGAAGCGAGAAATCCGTTCCATTTCTTTAAAAAAGCAGACCGAAAAAAATAAGAAACAGAAAACCGGACTTACGAAAGAGGAAAAAAAGCGTCTGAAAGAACTTCGGATGATAAAAGCGGAGAATCAGAAGAAGAGGAAGCCTTTTACAGCGCAGGATACGATTCCATATAAGGAAATATATAAGGATGGTATCTGCAGAACGGATGATAACTATTATTCAAAAATGGTGCAGTTCTACGATATAAATTACCAGTTAGCGCAGAATGATGATAAAGCGGCTATTTTTGAGAACTATTGTGAGTTCCTAAATTCATTTGACAGCTCTGTTGAGGTACAAATTACATTTCTTAATCAACAGGTGAATTTTGATGAGTATGCAAAAAATATTGATATTCCAGAGCAGGATGACTGTTTCAATGATATCCGGAAAGAATATTCGGATATGTTGAAAATGCAGCTTTCCAAAGGAAATAACGGGCTTGTAAAAACAAAATATATCACATTTTCCATTAAAGCGGATAATCTGCGAAATGCAAAATCCAGGCTGGAGAGAATTGAAGCCAGTGTGTTGAATAATTTTAAGGTGATGGGAGCCATGGCAGAGCCTTTAAATGGAGTAGAACGTCTGAAAATTCTGCATGATGTGATGAATATGGACACAAAAGAATCTTTCCATTTCCATTATGGGATGGTTGCAAAAACAGGTCTGCAGACAAAAGACTTTATTGCACCTACCGGATTTGATTTTCGCAATGACAGCTATTTTCGGATGGGACAGACTTTTGGATGCGTGTCATATTTACAGATTACATCACCAGAACTTACGGATAAACTGCTGGCAGATCTGCTGGATCTGGAAGAGAATCTTATCATCAATATGCACTTGCGTCCCATTGATCCCAAGGCAGCTATTAAAAGTCTGAAAAGTACGCTGTCAAATATTCAGAAAATGAAAATTGAAGAACAGAAGAAAGCGGTCAGAAGCGGATATGATATGGATATTATTCCAACGGACATTTCTACATACGGAGAGGATGTGGAGGGATTGCTCAATGAAATCCAGTCCAGAAATGAGAAACTTTTTGAACTTACTTTTTTGCTGATGAATACAGCGGATAATAAGAGAAAACTGGACAATATTGTGTATCAGACGGCAGGAATTGCCCAGAAATATAATTGTAATATACGGAGACTTCAATATCAGCAGGAACAGGGACTTGTGGCATCACTGCCACTGGGAATGAACCAGACTGGAATACAGAGAATTATGACTACGACTTCTACAGCAATCTTTGTTCCGTTTACCACACAGGAACTTTTCCAAGGCGGTGAAGCTCTTTACTATGGCTTAAATGCACTGTCAAACAATCTCATTATGGTGGATCGGAAACGATTGAAAACACCTAACGGCCTGATTTTGGGTACTCCTGGTTCCGGTAAGAGTTTTGCAACGAAAAGAGAAATTCTCAATGTTTTCCTGATTACAGACGATGACATTATTATCTGTGACCCGGAGGGAGAATATTTTCCGCTGGTAAATGCCTTAAATGGTGAAGTTATTAAAATCAGTGCAAAAAGTAATGATTACATCAATCCTATGGAAGTGAACCTGGATGTTATTTATCATCCGGAGAAATACAGGATTAATGGCGATGTGGAGGATATTGATACCATTATTGCTGATAAAGCAGAGTTTATCACATCTTTCTGCGAGGTCATTATGAAGAAACCTCAAAATGCAGAATTAAATGGTGATGAGGTTTCCATGATTGACCTGTGTGTAAAAGACATTTATAAAAAATATCTTTACAATGATCCAAAACCGGAAAATATGCCGACTTTGCAGGATTTCTATGAACGTCTGAACTTTTATGCACCAGATAAACCAGCAGCACAGAACATTGCCAACAGTCTGCAGTTGTATGTAACAGGATCGCAGAATGTATTTAACCATCGAAGTAATGTCGATACGCAGAACAGAGTGGTATGCTTTGATATCCGGGAACTTGGAACCACATTACGAAAAGCAGGGATGTTGATTGTCCAGCATATGGTTTGGACAAGAGTATCACAGAACCGCAGTCGCAGGAAATCAACCCGTTATTATGTGGATGAATTTCACCGGACGAGACGTTCCGCTTGTTGAATAGACAGCGGGGTCAGTAGCCGTCCGTAAAAAGAAAAAGCTACTGATACAACTGATATGGTGTTGTTCAAATGAAGGGGTAACGCCCTGAAGGGACACACGTAAACTCCCTACAGCGTGATAGTTGTGCAAAAGCTATCGGGTTGTCAAAAGTTAGGGTGAAGAGCAAAAAGCAGGTCCTAACAGGTAAGGCTGAGGAAAGATTCACAGAGGTGTGGGTTGCCTGTGATTATGTAGTGAAGCTGTATATGGTGAGTATCCACGGAAGTGGGGACGAACTGACGATTTAAAGAGTCTAAAATTCGAATGCGTTGAAAAGCGCATGCCAACGGTTTGGCGCTGATTACCGAAAAGTAACTGGGTGGAAGTGAAAGTCGGAGCATTGTTACAGGCAATGGAAATTAGCAGGCTCAAAGGAGGCACCTAAGTACAGTATATTGCACCATATTGGAACGTCGAAAGCAATGAACAGTGAGCAGTTGCACATGCTATGACCTGTTGGTAAGGAAAGCACACTGTATAACTTACCTTTATCGTTGTGAGAGCGGAGGCACGAGCGACGAAGCTCCTGTAATGGGAGTGGAGCAATAGCCTCTAGTGGGACGACTGGTCTGTCTGCCAGTCGACAAAACAAGTTTAATAAAGTAATGCAGTTAACATTCATAGGTTCGAGTATGACTAAGAGAAACAAGTCTTGCGAGAGTGAGGTGATGTTGACTATGCAAAGAAAGGAATTGTTAAAGAAAAGTGCTATCCGTCATGCTGAGTATTACGGCATGGTCGAAGTACAGGATGCATTATATGCGGATAGTGCGAACAAAAAGATTTTCACGGATCTGATAAGTATTATCGGTTCAGATGCCAATATCAAAATGGCATATCGTAATCTCAAATCAAACAAAGGAAGCAACACGCCTGGTGTCGACGGTAAGACCTTTAAGGACTTAGCTGAGATGTCAGAGGAAGCATTGGTTCGATGCGTTAGGGACAAAATCCTTAACTATCAACCCAAAGCGGTCAGAAGGGTGTATATCCCAAAGCCGAATGGAAAAATGCGACCATTAGGAATTCCTACTGTAATAGATAGGATTGTACAACAAAGCGTATTGCAGGTTATGGAGCCTATATGCGAAGCCAAGTTTTATCGGCACAGCTATGGTTTCAGACCGAATCGTAGCACTAAGAATGCCGTTGCCGTGTGTTACAAACTGGCGCAGGTGGACGGATTCCACTATGTAGTTGATGTAGATATCAAGGGATTCTTTGATAACGTTGACCATGGGAAGCTACTGAAACAGATATGGACGTTGGGAATTCGGGATAAAAGTGTTATCCGGCATTTTATCTGGTCCTAAACCATACCGCATTCAATCAAATTAAAAAGAGGCACAGCATAAATTATTCTGATGGATTTTACATCGGATTGCTTTACGCTGTG
>NZ_JBQHXR010000010.1:0-91353 GCF_052063365.1 Blautia sp. HCP3S3_G3
TGTGGAACTGGGAATCAATCATGACTAAATATGAGAGTTCACTGTTTAGATTATAACTCATATGTGTCTAAAAATTGACCCCTCCGTGTCCAAAATTAGTTTACCACTTCAGCTTGCATGAAAAAACATGACTTTGGGACCCGCAAAAACATGAGAAAGTAGCCCGAATAGGGCGGATTTCGAATGTTTTTAGGATTTCGGGAGCACAAAGTGCGGAGAAATCCGTGTATCAGAGGGGTCAAAATACCTTTTGACCCCATCATCATAAAATTGAATATATTTTTGATATAATGAATAAGCTTCTGACAAACATCGGTGAGATGAATTTGTGAATATGAATTATATAAAATAGATACAGTGAGAGATTATGTGTGCTTAAGAAAAATGATGAAACAGATATAATGGAAGAGAATGGAGAAGCAGAGAAGGGGTGGCTGTATGAGTAGATTACGAAAATCTGTTATTACAAAAATTTTTTTATTAATTTTGTTATTGGTATTGCCTTTAAGTATTATGTTGGTTTATGTAACATATGATTCGATGAAAATTATGGAAAAACATACAGTGGACGCAATTGAAAGTACGTTAAATATTTTTATGGCTCAGTTAGAACGGGACATGAATGCTATGGACAAATATCTGAGTAGAATGGGCAATGATACATTTTTTATGCAGATGGTCCAGAAAAAGAATGAGAATAAATATACACTTGCCAAGATTAATCTTAATCGGGAATTTAATGAGCAAATTATTGTAAACCCAAGAACTGCAGGGGTATTTTATTATAAAGATGGACAAGATATGTTGTTGAATATAAATGTATCTTTTTTATCAGAAAAGGAGAAATTGGAGAATACGCTGATTGATAATATGTATGATAGAAAAAGTCGATGGAAAATTATTCGTATTGAAGAAGAATATTTTCTGGTAGACATTATGGATCAGGGAGATGCATTTCTTGGTGGACTGATGAGTATTAATGAAATTTTGAAAGAGATAGAGGATTCTTTTTCTTATGAAAGAATGGCTTTTTTTCTTGAAGAAAAGCCCCAAAAATCAGAAAACGGCTATGTAGCAGTTATCTCCAAATCGAAACTCTATGGAGTGGAACTTGTATTGTCGATGCTTCTTCCTAAGAAAGAGATTACAGAACAGCTTCCAATAATCCAAAAACGAAATTATTATATGTCGTTGTTATTATTAATGGTGACACCGTTGATTCTTGTAATACTAAAAAGGATTGTACTGGTACCTATGAAGAAAATCAATATGGCGATGGAGATGGTAAAAAAGGAAAAAACGGATTATCGCATTCCGGAATATCGTACTTCGTATGAGTTTCAAAATATTAATCATACATTTAATTCTATGATGGATCAGATTATGTGTTTGAAAATTGATAATTATGAAAGAAAGCTGGAGAAAAAGAAAATAGAATTATCAAATCTTCAATTACAAATCCGACCACATTTTCTTTTGAATTCATTCAATCTGCTTTTTAATCTGGCGCAGATGAAGGATTTTGAAAAAATTCAGGAAATGATTATCTGTTTAGTGACCTATTACAGGAAAAGTATGTGTGGAGTGGAAGATGTTAGAAGAGTTAATGATGAAATAATGTTTATAGAAAATTACCTAGAACTCGCAAATATTCGCTACAGAAATTCTTTTGAGATAAATATAGATGTGGATGAAAATCTGAAAAATGAAAGAATACCAACATTTTTGATTTATACATTTGTAGAAAACAGCATATCACATGGTTTGAAAATAGGTGAAAAAATTTCCATTCAGATTAGTGTTGCTGAAAAAAATCAAAAAATAGAGATTGTTGTAGAGGATAACGGAAATGGCATTCCTCCGGAAGTATTGGAAGAAATTAGCAGAGGAGATATTGTACATAAAGAGGAAGAGGAACATATTGGGTTGTGGAATTGCAGAAAACGTTTGGAGTATCAGTATGGAGAAGAAGCAACTATGGTTGTTGAATCGAAATATGGAGAAGGAAGCAAGGTAACTGTTATCATTCCAAAGTTGATTTTGGATGAAGGGAAGAAGGAATCATAAAAATGAATTTACTGATTGTTGATGATGAATGGATATCTTTGCAAGGTCTTATGATGGGCGTTCATTGGGAGGTTTGTGGAATAGAAAATGTATTTGAAGCCTACAATGTGTCAGAGGCCAAAAAAGTTATTGAAGAAAATGAAATTCAAATCGTACTCTGTGATATTGAAATGCCGGGTGGGAGCGGACTTGAACTGATTCGTTGGATTAGAGATAAGTATGGTAAGATGGAGTGTCTGTTTCTTACCTGCCATGCAGATTTTAAATATGCCAGAGAAGCTATTCGGCTGGGATGCAGCGAGTATCTTGTAAAACCGGTACCGTTCCAGGAAGTGGAAGAAGTAGTAAAAAGAATAGTCGATAAAGTGAAAATGGATCAGAAAAAGGAACAGTTGGCCACTTTTGGGAAAAACTTTATTGATGATAGAATTAAAAATGTTGAGATTCAGCACGGAAAACGTATAAATTCGATGGAAATTCTGAGTATCGTGGATGATTATGTAATAAAACACTTAAACCAGGATATCATGGTTGAAGAAATTGCCAAATTACTTGCTTTGCATCCGGATTATTTAAGCCGCCTGATCAAGAAGGAAACGGGAAAATCCATAAATCGTTATATTATTGAGAAAAAAATGTCGATTGCTGCATGTATGCTGGAAGAGACAAATATTTCTGCTAATGTTATTGCTGTTGAACTCGGATATGCAAATTATCCAAGTTTTGTGAAAATGTTTAAAAAAATATACGATATATCACCGACTCAATACAGGCAGAATTTAGAAAATAGTGAAAAATCGGAAAAGAATAACATGTAATCGTTTTGGGATATGGCAATTTTGCCATATCCTTGTTATTTTTATAGTAGCTTTTATCTAGATAAAACGTGTTGAGTCTAAAAAAGATGGAGGAAAAAAATGAATAGAAAGAATACGAAAAAACTTTTAGCAGGAGTTATGGCTTTATCAATGACTCTGGGCAGTAGTTCAGCGGTATGTATGGCAGAAGAGGCAAGTGCGGAAGAACCTTTTGAAATGGTAATGACATATATGCATCCAGGAACAGTGCCGAAAGACCTTCAGATGGTAGAGGATGCAGTAAATGAAATTACAGTACCCGAGATTAATGTAAAAGTTTCTCTGTATCCAATCAGTATAGCAGAAAGACATACACAGCAGGATTTGATGATTGCTTCTGGTGAAAAACTTGATTTAATGATGATTCTTTTAGAAAATGGTCCGGGAGTTTATGCAAATAAGGGGCAACTTTTAGAACTTGATGACTTATTTGAAGAATATTGCCCTGATGTAGCGGCAGCTGAAGGAATTGCAATGGCGGGCGGATATTTTAACAATAAACTATATGCCATTCCTGATGAAGAAAAAATGGGCAGACAGTATGGAATTCTGATGCGACAGGACCTGTTGGATAAATATGGGTTTAACCAGTATGATGGTCTTTCCTACGAAGAGATGGATGCTTTTCTTTCCAAAGTAAAAGAAGGCGAGGGAGAGAATTTCTATATGTTTAACAGTGTTGGTTCCGGTCTTGGTACATATAATGTTTTTAATTTGTATGATGAATTGGGATCATCAACTGCGTCTGGTGTTCTGATGAATGGCGGAAGAGATGATTTGGAAGTTGTAAATCTGTATGCAACAGAAGAATATAAGGAACATTTAACCTGGATGCGTAAGTGGTATGAAGCAGGATATTTTGCTAAAGATTGTACAACTATGACTGAGAGTCAGGTTGATTTGATGCGTTCAGGAAGGTATCTTGGAAACCTGAATTCCGTTGAACCGGACATGCCTGCTTTGTGTTCGCAGGATTATGGCTATACAATGACAGCAATTCCGTTAACAGATGTTGTTGCAAAAACTTCCTGTTATCAGATTTCGGAATGGGCTCTTCCGATTACCTGTGAAAATCCTGAAAAAACATTAGAATTTGTAAATTTGATGTATAAGGATACGGATATCGCAAATTTACTTCGTTATGGTATTGAAGGCGTGCATTATGTTAAAACAGACAACGAAGGAATTATTACATATCCGGAAGGATTGGATGCAAACACCAGTGGTTATGTGAATACCCTTGGTCTGTATGGTGATAAATCTAAAATCTATCAGTGGGAACCGGCTCCGGCAGACATTTTTGAACGTATGAGTGCTTTCAATGAGGAAGCTAATAAACCGGAGAAACAGTCAAAGGCATTAGGGTATTGTTTTAACAGTGATCCTGTGAAGAGTGAAATATCAGCGGTAGGTACTGTTATTCAGCAATATCAGGCTGCTTTGGAAAGTGGATCAGTTGATCCTGAAGTTGTACTTCCGGAGTTCCTGGAAGCATTAGATGCAGCAGGAATTCAGGAGGTTATCGCAGAAAATCAGAAACAGCTTGATGAATGGGCAGCTAATAAGTGATTTATACAGACAGAGCCAGGGATAAACCTGGCTCTGTCTGTAATAATAGTCTGAAGGTGGTATGTTATGAAAAAAAAGAAGAATAAATGGAAAAAATATGTTCCTTTTTATCTTATGGCAGTTCCGGGTATTATTTATTTTTTTATCAATAACTATATGCCGATGTTTGGACTGGTTATTGCTTTTAAAAAATTAAACTTTCGCGAGGGGATTCTGAAAAGTCCATGGTGCGGACTGGAAAATTTCGGTTTTTTGTTTCGAAGCAAAGATGCATGGACAATTACAAGAAATACGCTTTTGTATAATCTGGCATTTATTATTTTGGGAACAGTGATGGGGATTGCTCTGGCAATTCTGCTGAGTGAAATACGAAGCAGAGTAGCTTCAAGTTTATATCAGAGTGTGTTGCTGATTCCTTATTTGATGAGTTGGGTGATTGTCGGGTATCTGTCGTATGCTTTTCTTTCTTCAGATACAGGATTTTTAAATAAAACAATTCTTCCGGCATTGGGAAAAGAAGGAGTTTCATGGTATACGGTGAAGAAATTTTGGCCATTGATTCTGACATTTGTCAGTGAATGGAAAGGTCTGGGCTTTACGATGGTGATTTATTTATCGACTATTGTAGGTATAAGTAAAGATTATTATGAGGCAGCACGTATTGATGGTGCTGGAAAATGGAATCAGATTCGTTATATTACACTTCCTATGTTGAAATCTACAGTTATTACGATGACATTGTTGAACATTGGACATATTTTTTATTCTGACTTTGGTTTATTTTATCAGGTTCCCAGAAATTCAGGTATGTTATATGATGTTACGAGGACAATCGATGTGTATGTTTATAATGCATTGATGAAAAATCCTGATTATGGGTTAGCCTCAGCAGCAAGCTTTTACCAATCGATTGTAGGATTTATTCTGATTTTGCTTGCGAACTGGATAGTTCGAAAAGTAGATAAAGATAACGCGCTATTCTGAAGAAAGAAGGAGATAAATATGTATACGAAACAAGATAAAATTATGGAGGGTATTGCACATGTAATTCTTATTGTGGGATCTGTTTTGGCATTGTTTCCATTTATTTTATTGGTAAGTGCATCGTTTACGGATAATGAAACGGCTATTGTGGAGGGATATCGTATTATTCCCGGTAAATTCAGTACTGCTGCATATGAATATATTATCAGAGAATGGAGCAGTATAGGGAGAGCATATTTTGTGACAATTGTTGTGACTATAGCAGGTACGTTTATTGCTTTACTGATTTCTTCGATGTTTGCTTATACATTGGCGCAGAAAGATTTACCCGGAAAAAGTATTCTTACATTTTATGTAGTTTTTACAATGTTATTTAATGGAGGAATTGTATCCACATATTTGGTTTATACAAAAATATTCAATATAAAAAACACGATATTTGCTTTGCTGGTACCAAATTTGCTTATGAATGCTTTTAATTTAATTCTATTGCGGAATTATTTTGCAAACAATATTCCAACGGAACTTTTGGAAGCTCCGAGAATTGATGGAGCAGGAGAACTGACAATATTCCGCTGTATTGTGATTCCGCTGTCAAAACCCATATTTGCAACGGTAGGATTAATGTATGCTCTTGGTTATTGGAATGACTGGACAAATGGTCTTTATTTTCTTGATGACAAGTATGGAAGTCAATATTATAGTATTCAGAATGTTTTAAATCGAATTAATGAAAATATCAGTTTTCTGGCAAATAATTCTTCGCAGGCAGGAATGGTGATGAATGCTTCTACTCTTCCAACAACAACTATGCGTATGGCTATTGGAATAATAGGGATTCTTCCTGTCTTGCTTGCCTATCCGTTTTTTCAAAAATACTTTGTAAAGGGCATTACAATCGGAGCTGTAAAGGGGTGAAAGAATGGAAAAATGTAGAAATAGGCTTCAGGAAGTGCTTTATGGAAAAGAAAGTAATTATCTTTATCCTTTTTTGTGGCTGCATGGAGCGGATCGAAACACTCTGGAAGATTATGTAGAACATATTTACCAGTCGGGTTGCAGAGCTTTTTGTGTGGAATCCAGACCACATCCGGATTTTCTTGGAGAAAAGTGGTGGAATGATATGGATATTTTGCTTAACAAGGCTCAAAGTCTGGGTATGAAGGTATGGATTCTGGATGATGCTCATTTTCCTACAGGGTATGCTAATGGAAGAATCAGAAATTCACCGGAGAATTTGAAGCAATGGCAAATCTTTCATCAAGAAATGGATATTGCAGGACCGGTCAAAAATGGAAGAGTTTCTGTTTATCTTGAAAATAATAGAAATGGCGGCTTACTTCAGGAAGGTGAGGAGTTAGTTGCTGCAATTCTTGTAAAAAGAGTAAGCGGAGAAAGTTTTGATTCTGATGGTGTTTGTAAGGATATGACTGAAGAGGTAGAGGCTGGGTGGCTGAAATTGAATTTGCCGGAAGGAAAACATCGCCTTTATATCATAACGAAAATGCTGAGAAAACAGAATACATTTATCGATTATATAGATATGACAAATCCGGATTCTGTAAAATTACTTTTAGAAGAAACTTATGAAAAACATTATCAACACTATAAAGAATATTTTGGGAATGTAATAGAAGGGTTCTTTTCTGATGAACCTGGATTTTATAATTCTGATAATAAAAGGGGGTATTCGTTCCAATATCAGATAGGTGCAGATATGCATTTGCCATGGAATGAGTATATTGCTGAAGAATTAAGTGAAAAGCTTTTTGAACAGGGAATTCTTACAGATAATAAGGAAAAGCTGATGAGAAAGCTGCTTCCGGCATTATGGTTTCCCTGTGGAAAAGATACAAAGAAAATCAGAGCAGCGTATATGGATACATTGACTGATTTGTATCGCAGAAATTTTACAGGACAGATTTCAGCCTGGTGTCATAGTCATAATGTTCTTTATGTGGGACATGTGATTGAAGATAATAATTGTCATGCCAGACTTGGTTGTGGACCGGGGCATTATTTCAGGGCATTGACAGGTCAGGACATGTCTGGTATTGATGTTGTGTTACAGCAGATTCTTCCTCAAAAGGATTATTTGCAATATGGATTTTGTTCCTGCGGAACTCAGGATGGTGCGTTTAATTTTTATGGACTTGGGAAATTAGGGGCTTCGATGGCTCATATAGATACAAAAACTCATGGAAGGGCGATGTGCGAAATATTTGGAGCATATGGTTGGACAGAAGGGATTAGCATGATGAAATGGCTTGCGGATCATATGCTTGTACGCGGTTTGAATGTATTTGTCCCACATGCGTTTACAGAAAAAGAATTTCCTGATGAGGATTGTCCGCCGCATTTTTACTGTCATGGAAGAAATCCGCAATATCCATATATGCGTATGCTTTTTGAGTATATGAATCGTACCGCTCATCTTCTAAGCGGTGGAAAACCATTGACGGATATAGGTGTATTGTATCATGCAGAAGCGGAATGGCTTGGCAGGACCATGTATTTTCACACAGTTGGGGAAAGATTAATGAAAAGTCAGATGGATTACGAAGTGATTCCATTGGAAGCGTTAAAAAATGCAGAATATCAGGAGGGTGTAATTATAATTGGAAGCCTGCGTCTTCGCTGCCTTTTGATTCCTATGGCTGATTGCTATCCTGAAGAATTGAAAATATGTATCAATAACTGTTTGAAATTTCACATCTGTGTCTATCAGGTAAATGGGAAGTTACCGAATAACAGCAGGGAAGGTGAAATATGGTCAATACCGGAAAACTATTCTGGAGAGTACTTAGAAGGATGTGTTAATATTGAACTGGACGAATTGGCAGACAGATTGAGACAACAGGGATTTTGTCAGATGACGATATCTATGAATACTCAACAGGAGCAATTGGAATGGCTCCGCTATTATCATTATCTAACAGAAGATGAACATCATATTTATATGCTGTTTCATGAAGGAAAGCAGGGAGTGATTGAAGGAAATCTTGAATTGCCTTTTATGGAACAACTTATACGGTATGATGCGTTTAATAATGCATTGTATAATTTGGAAAAATCTGACGATGGACATGTGAATGTGAAACTGAATCCAGGGGAAGTCTGGTTATTGATCAGTCATATATCAGACAAAGAAATGCAGGAAATGAAAAAATCGGGTCAGGTGGCATTTCAAAGGTACATGAGAGAAAGTGGTGGAGAATGGAAACGATTTACTGGGGGATTAAGGATTTTCGGAGCAGATTCTTTTCATAATACAGATTTTTCTGTATGGAAAGAACAAAAAGAATGGGAAAATTTTGACATAGAGGAAGAATATCCGGGTTTTGCAGGGATTCTTACTTACGAATTTAAGATTGACAGTGGAGATAAAAAGATGGCTCTATTGAAATTTCAATATGCGAAGGAAGCAGTTACAGTATGGGTAAACGGAATATGCGCAGGGACTGCTGTCGGTGAGCCGTATACATTTGATATCTCTGAACTATCAAGGACAGGAACGAATGATATCCGGGTGGAGGTAACTACAACTTTAACGTTTGCGGTAAGAGATTCTTTTTCCAAGTATACTGTTTTGTTACAGGAAGGAATACAGGGAGCGATATACTATCAGCTTATTTGTTAGATTTATATAGGCTATATGTCATGGAGCTTCTGCAGTAAATTATTCAGGCTGATTCATCGCGATAGGAATACATATTCTTTGGCAATTCAAATTTATTTTTGCCTAATTGCCATTTTTCTTTGTTTTCGATATAATTGTATCAATTGAATTTACGGGGGATGGAACAAGATGGCAAAATTTAAAGAGTGTGATATTCTGGAGGTAGATACCCTTTGCGATCTGGGAAAAGCGTTGTCTTCTCCCATTCGTGTGGAGAGGCTAATAAAACAAAAGGATAAAAAATGATTGATGGAGGGAAATAGTTCATGAAATGCTATATCAAAGATTATCCAAGACCCCAGTTTGTTCGTGAGGATTGGGAAAATTTAAACGGGACCTGGAATTTTGCATTTGATGATGCAAATCAGGGAGAACGTGAGAAATGGTTTGAAACATTTACAGGAGATCTGAAGATTCAGGTGCCATTTACCTATGAAACAAAAATGAGTGGGATTCAGGATGAAAAACGCCATGACAATGTCTGGTATCACCGTACCATTCAGGTAGATGCCGGAAAACTGGAAGGCAGACGTTTTATGATCCATTTTGAAGGCAGTGATTTCCATACAAAACTCTGGGTAAACGGTCAGTATGCGGGAGATCACAAAGGCGGTTATGCAAGATTTTCTTTTGACATTACCGAGCTTTTGAAGGATGGAGAGAATGAGATTACTGTTAAGGCGGAGGATTCTTTTGATACTCAGCAGCCGCGTGGAAAACAGCGCTGGACAGATGATAATTTTGGCTGCTGGTATGTACAGACAACCGGAATCTGGAAAACCGTATGGACGGAATATGTTCCGGAAGTCCGCCTGGACAAAGTAAAAATGACACCGGTTCTTCACGATGCAGCACTGGAACTGGAATATGAGGTGGAAGCACCGGAATGCCTGCTTGACGGACAGATCGAAGTTGTGGCAGAAGTGACTTTCGGCGACACGCTGATCAGCAGAACCAAAACAGCAGTGACTTCTTCTCATATCAAAACAACTGCAGATGTGTACCATAAGGGCGGCAATGGATTTGAGTGGGGCGTGCGTACCTGGAGTCCGGAAGATCCAAGCCTTTATGATGTGACATTCCAAGTGGTAAAAGACGGAGAAGTAGTGGATACCATTGGATCGTATTTTGCAATGCGTGAGATCAGAATTGACGGACCGAATATTCTCCTGAACGGACGTCAGCTGTACCAGAGACTGATTCTGGATCAGGGTTACTGGAAAGATTCTCATCTGACACCGCCTTCAGAAGAAGCACTGATTGAGGATATTGATAAGATTCATGCACTGGGTTATAACGGCCTGCGCAAACATCAGAAGACAGAGGATGAGAGATTCCTGTACTGGTGTGATGTGAAAGGTATGCTTGTATGGAGTGAAGTGGCTGCAGCATATCAGTATTCTGATAAAGCTGTGGAAGAATTCACGCGTGAGTGGCTGGAAATCGTAAGACAGAATTACAATCATCCGTGTATCATCACCTGGACGCCGGTCAATGAATCCTGGGGTGTTCCAATGGTCAAGACAGACCGGACACAGCAGCATTTTACAGAGATGCTGTATCATCTGACCAAGAGTATTGATAAATATCGTCCGGTAATTGTCAATGACGGATGGGAGCACACCATTTCCGATATCATTACTCTGCATGATTATGAAGAATGCGGAGAGGTTCTGAAAGCCCGTTATACAGAATATAAGGATGAACTTCTGAATAATGATGTTTATCATTGCGGTCATCACAGTGCACTGGCAAATGGATTTGCTTACAAGGGTCAGCCGATCATCATCAGTGAGTACGGCGGAATTGCGTTCTCCGGCGGCTCAGAGGGACAGTGGGGATATGGTAATACTGTGGCAACAAAAGAAGCGTTTATTGACCGTTTTGACCGTATCACAACAGCGGTAAAAGAAATTCCGTACTGCTGTGGTTTCTGCTATACACAGGTATCGGATGTACAGCAGGAGATCAATGGCCTGATGGATATGGAACGCAATTTCAAGATTGATCCGGAAATCATCCGTGAGATCAATGAGCGCAAGGTCGGATACTGGAGATCTTTCATGTAAACAGAATTATGCAGGGCAATAAGCCGCAGAATGGGTGGAAATTTCACATCCTGTTCTGCGGCATTATTAGATCAAAATCCCGGGTTTACAAACCACGGAAAGTGTGCTAGTATTTGAACATACGACAGGAAAAATACTGTCAAAATCAATAACTGTCCGGTCTGACACACCGTTGGAGAATCAGGGCAGAGAGAAAACTCGTGGAAGAAGAGAGTACACGTGCATACCGCATTACAGAGAAATCCCCGAAGGGACTTTTGCCCGGGGCTGAGAGGGATGTGTATGGGGCATATGGAAGATGGCTTCAGAGGGGCGCTGTCGAATATGGGCGTGTTCCGGAGAAACTGGTACAGAGATTGTTTTGCAGAATATGTGCCAGAGAGGACTTCGGAAGCACAGCACATGGTAGGCTGCGACAGGACCGCCTGTTACAGCGGGAAGGTATCGGATGTGAACGGAATCCGGAAATCATAAGTCACGTCTGTTCAGACAGGGAGCAGAGGAGATTTATTTTTGAAGGGAATTTTCACAGGAATCCTGTACCTGGCAAGGTTTCTGGCCGCGAGGCAGAAATGAACAGAAGTGGTAACACGGGTTTTACTCGTCTTCTCTGAATAAGAACAGAGAGGGCGTTTTTTTATGTTACAGGAAAGTGCTTCGCATTTTCCTGTGATATAAAACACGGGAAATTATGAGAATTTCCCATTTAAGGAGGAATCAGAAATGGAAAAGCAGAAATACTATATCACTACTGCCATTGCCTATACATCAGGCAAACCGCACATCGGAAATACGTATGAGATCGTGCTGGCAGACGCAATCGCCCGCTATAAGAGACAGCAGGGCTATGATGTATTTTTTCAGACCGGAACAGATGAACATGGACAGAAAATTGAGCTGAAGGCTGCAGAAGCAGGCATCACTCCGAAGGAATTTGTGGACAATGTATCCGGCGAAATTAAAGGTATCTGGGATCTGATGAATACATCTTATGACAAATTTATCCGTACAACAGATGCAGATCATGAAAAACAGGTACAGAAGATTTTCAAAAAAATGTACGCAAAAGGAGATATCTATAAAGGACATTACGAAGGAATGTACTGTACTCCATGTGAGTCTTTCTTTACAGAATCCCAGCTTGTCGACGGCAAATGTCCGGACTGCGGACGTCCTTGCGTTCCTGCAAAGGAAGAAGCTTATTTCTTCAAAATGAGCAAATATGCAGACCGCCTGATCGAGCATATCAATACACATCCGGAATTTATCCAGCCGGAATCCCGCAAGAATGAGATGATGAACAACTTCCTGCTTCCGGGACTTCAGGATCTCTGTGTATCCAGAACTTCCTTCAAATGGGGAATTCCGGTAGACTTTGATCCGGGCCATGTGGTTTATGTATGGCTGGATGCACTGACCAACTATATTACCGGTATCGGCTACGATTGTGACGGTGAAAGTACAGAGCAGTTCCAGAAAAACTGGCCGGCAGATCTTCATCTGATCGGTAAGGATATCATCCGCTTCCATACTATTTACTGGCCGATTTTCCTGATGTCACTGGATTTGCCGCTTCCGAAGCAGGTATTCGGACATCCGTGGCTGCTTCAGGGCGATGGTAAAATGAGCAAATCCAAGGGAAATGTTCTTTATGCAGATGAACTGGTGGAATTCTTTGGTGTAGATGCTGTCCGTTATTTCGTACTTCACGAAATGCCGTTTGAGAACGATGGCGTGATTACGTGGGAATTGATGGTGGAACGTCTGAATTCTGAGCTTGCCAATACCCTCGGCAACCTTGTAAACCGTACCATTTCCATGTCCAATAAATATTTTGGCGGTGTGGTTGAAAACAAAGGCACAGCAGAGCCGGTAGATGACGATCTGAAAGAATTCGTGCTGTCCATCCCTGCAAAAGTCGATGCAAAAATGGAAAAACTCCGTGTGGCAGATGCGATCACAGAGGTATTTTCTCTGTTCAAACGCTGCAACAAATATATTGACGAGACTATGCCGTGGGCGCTGGCAAAAGATGAGACCAGACAGGACCGTCTTGCTACCGTTCTTTACAACCTTGTAGAGAGCATCTGCATCGGTGCGACTCTTCTGGAGTCCTTTATGCCAGAAACTACAGAAAAGATTCTTGCTCAGTTACATGCAGGCAAGAGAACGCTTGAGGATCTGAAAACATTTGGATTGTATGAATCCGGAACAAAAGTAACAGAAGCACCGGAAATCCTCTTTGCACGTCTGAAACTGGATGAGGTTATGGCAAAAGTTGCAGAACGCCATCCGCAGGTGGAGGAAACACAGGAACAGCCGCTGGAAGAAGAGAATGTGATCGATGTTGAAGCAAAACCGGAGATCACATTTGAAGATTTTGAGAAATTACAGTTCCAGGTTGGCGAGATCATCGCCTGCGAAGCGGTGAAGAAATCCCGTAAGCTTCTCTGCTCCCAGGTAAAGATCGGCAGCCAGGTGCGCCAGATTGTATCCGGAATCAAATCCAGTTATTCACCTGAGGAAATGGTAGGCAAGAAGGTTATGGTTCTTACCAATCTGAAACCCGCGAAGCTTGCCGGTATCTTAAGTGAGGGAATGATTCTCTGCGCAGAAGATGCTGACGGCAATCTGGCTCTGGTCGCTCCGGAGAAAGATATGCCTGCAGGTGCGGAAATCTGCTGATCACCGCAGATGCTGAAAAGCCGGAAATTTATTTCCGGGAGACAAAAGGTGTTTTTTTGGAATCGTCTGATAAGATGAGATTAAATAAAAATTATACAGAATTTTTTGGATAACCGGGTTGACAAAGGCTCCTGAAGAATATTATAGTAAGAGTAAGGAAATGTCTGTTCCACACGGACATTATGAATGATAAAAGGGAGTAGCTGGCACATTTGTGTTTGCGATGTCGTCAATCTCGATGGATAATCGTTGGTAAAATCCCGGAGCAATTTTCAAGTACGCTCCAGGTCAGCAGAAATACCTGTGAATTATCCGTCCGTATCGTAATGAAACAGCGAGACTTTTATTGTATGTTTTTTCATACAATGAAAGTCTCGCTTTTGTTGTATAACGGGAATCCTGTAAGGAGAAATATATAAGAGAACCTATATAAGAGAATCCTGTAAGGCAGCCCATATAAAGAAAATGCATACAAACAGAATCCTGTAAAGAAAATCTTATCAGTAAAAGAAAGGGTGATTCTATGAAAGCGTATTACAATCAGACATCTGAAGAAATCCGGATGGAATTGAACGGAACTCTGGAGCCTCTGACAGACAGTCAGGTAAAAGCCAGACAGCAGAAATACGGAATGAATGAACTGACAGAGGCAAAGAAGAAAACAACTCTGCAGATTTTTCTGGAGCAGTTCCGGGATTTTCTGGTGATAATTCTGATCGGTTCTGCTGTGATTTCTATGTTTCTGGGAGAAACAGAAAGTGCGGCAGTCATTCTGGTGGTTATTACCATGAATGCGATTCTTGGTACAGTTCAGATAATCAAGGCAGAATATTCCCTGAATAGTCTGAAAGAACTGTCTGCGCCAACGGCAAAGGTACTGAGAAACGGGATTGTAGTGGAAATTCCCAGCCGGGAAGTAACAGTAGGAGATGAAGTTTATCTGGACGCAGGGGATGCCATACCGGCTGACGGCAGAATCCTGGAAAGTGCCAGTCTCAAAGTAGATGAAAGCGCTCTGACAGGTGAAAGCCTGGGCGTTGAAAAGACAAGAGAAACTCTCAAGGGAGAATTAGCGCTTGGAGACCGCAGAAACATGGTGTATTCCGGATGCTTTGCTACCTATGGGCGGGCCCGGTACCTGGTTACAGACATCGGGATGAAAACAGAGGTGGGCAAAATTGCCGACCTTCTGAAGAATACATCCGAGAAAAAAACTCCTCTGCAGGTGAATCTGGATCAGTTCGGACGGAAGCTGTCTATTATAATCCTTGTGCTGTGTGCTGTGCTGTTCGGCATGCAGGTGCTGAAAGGCGGAAATGCGGCTGATGCATTTCTGTTTGCGGTGGCTCTTGCCGTTGCAGCTATTCCGGAGGCTCTGAGTTCCATTGTAACAATTGTACTGAGTTTCGGTACGCAGAAGATGGCGAAAGAGGGAGCCATTGTGCGTAAGCTTCAGGCAGTGGAGGGTCTGGGAAGCGTTTCTGTAATCTGTTCTGACAAAACCGGAACTCTGACTCAGAACAAAATGACAGTAGAGCATTATTACCTGGACGTACAGGATATTCCGGCGAAGGAAATCAATCCAATGAATCCGCTGCATAAACAAATGATGCGTTACAGCATCCTCTGCAATGATTCCACAAACATTGACGGACAGGAAATTGGAGATCCTACGGAAACAGCACTGATCAACCTTGGCAATAAGAGGGGTGTGCCTGCGCAGCGTGTGAGGGAGGTTTATTCTCGTCTCGGTGAGCTTCCTTTTGACAGTGACAGAAAACTGATGTCTACGCTGCACCAGCTGCGTGACGGATATACGATGATCACCAAGGGTGCTGTGGATGTGATGCTGAACCGTGTGAAATATATCCAGAAGGATGGAGTGGTGCGTGAAATAACACCGGAAGATGTACGAGAGATTGAGAAAGCCAATGAAGTGTATTCTTCTGATGGACTTCGTGTTCTGGGCATGGGTTACCGGAGGATGGACCAGGAGAGAGCGCTGGAGCCCGAAGATGAAAATTATCTGGTGTTTCTCGGCCTGATCGCAATGATGGATCCGCCCCGTAAGGAAAGTGCTGGTGCAGTTGCAGACTGTATCAGTGCGGGAATCCGTCCGATTATGATCACAGGTGACCACAAAGTAACGGCTGCAGCGATCGCCCGACGCATCGGTATTCTGAAAGATCCGTCTGAAGCGTGCGAGGGTGCGGAAATTGACCATTTAAGTGATGAGGAACTGAAGGATTTTGTGGAGCATATTTCTGTATATGCGCGGGTGACTCCGGAGCATAAGATCCGGATTGTCCGTGCATGGCAGGAAAAAGGCAATATTGTGGCTATGACCGGAGATGGCGTTAATGACGCACCGGCACTGAAACAGGCAGATATCGGTGTTGCCATGGGAGTTACGGGAACGGAAGTTTCCAAGGATGCCTCTTCTATGATTTTGACGGACGATAATTTTGCCACCATTATTCAGGCTGTGGAAAATGGAAGAAACGTATATGCAAATATCAGGCGCTCCATTTTGTTCCTTCTGTCCGGGAATTTTGCGGCAATACTGGTGGTTCTCGCAGCTTCTCTGTTTGGCCTTCCGGTACCTTTTGCGGCGGTTCATCTGCTGTTTATCAATCTTGTGACAGACAGCCTGCCGGCAATTGCTCTTGGACTGGAGCCGCATAAACATACGGTGATGAAGGAAAAACCCCGTCCTGTGAATGAATCCATTCTTACCGGAACATTTCTTCAGAGAGTAGGAATCGAGGGCAGTGTAATCGGTATCGTTACGATGGGAGCGTTTCTGGTCGGTTATCAGGGCGGGAATACAAAGCTTGCCAGTACGATGGCGTTTGGCGTGCTCTGTCTTTCCAGACTGATACATGGATATAACTGCAAAAGCACAAAACCGATTTGCTCTGTAAAACAGTTTTTCAATAATAAATACATGCAGGGTGCATTTCTGGCAGGATTTGTACTTCTTACAGCGGTGCTGACTGTTCCTGCCCTGCACAGGATGTTTGCTGTGCAGACACTGAATCTGATACAGCTTCTGACGGTATATGGACTTGCATTTCTGACATTGCCGGTGATACAGTTATTAAAAAGACTGCAATCGTAGAGATTTAACCGGGAAATTTACTGTTGCAGAGAGTCATCCGGAAGGTTTACCGCAGAGAGTTATCCGGAAGGTTTACTTGACGAGGCGGTGGTTATTTTTTATACTATAATGAGATTGCGGCAGGTGGAAGGAGAAGGATGATGGGAGAGGGTTTTACTCATTTTGACGAGAATGGAAATGCGGTAATGGTGGATGTTTCAGGGAAAAATGTGACATTCCGGACTGCAGTTGCCACAGGGACGATCCATGTTGGCGAACAGATTATGGAAGCAGTTTCCCGGGGAACGGTAAAAAAAGGTGACGTACTTGGAGTCGCTCGCGTAGCTGGAATTATGGGGGTCAAAAGAACCTCCGATCTGGTGCCGATGTGCCACCCTCTTCCTGTGCAGAAATGCTCCATTGACTATGAACTGGACAGAGAAAAAAATATGATTCGTGTGTTCTGCACCGTAAAAACAGAAGGAAAAACAGGGGTGGAAATGGAGGCGCTTACAGGGGTGCAGGTGACTCTTCTGACGATTTATGATATGTGTAAAGCAATTGATAAGCATATGGTGATGTCGGATATCCATCTGGTAGAAAAGACAGGAGGAAAAAGCGGAACTTTCCGTTTTGATTGATAAGAAATGATAGACCGCTGTGGACGAAAAATAGACTATCTGCGGATTTCTGTGACAGATCGGTGTAACCTCCGCTGTATTTACTGTATGCCTGAGGGCGGAGTAAAGCTGGTAGACCGTTCGATGATTCTGCAGGAGCCGGAACTGGTACGGGTCGTCCGTGTAATGGCAGAGCTTGGAATCTGCAAGATCAAACTGACCGGCGGAGAACCTCTGGTGAGGCCCGGGATGCCGTCTCTGATCAGGCTGCTGAAAGAGATTCCCGGTATCCGGAAGGTGACTCTTACCACGAATGGTGTGTTGCTAAAAGAACAAATGAAAGACCTGGCATACGCCGGTCTGGACGGACTGAATATCAGCCTGGACAGTCTGGAGGAAGTGTGTTATCAGAAGATTGCAGGAAGAGACAATCTTCATGAAACTCTTGAAGGAATCCGGGAAGCACTGAAGTATCCGTCGGTTTCTCTGAAAATCAACTGTGTTCCGCTGGGACTGGAAGAGCAGGATCTGTGTGAGATTGCAGCACTGGCGCAGAAGTATCCGCTTCATGTTCGTTTTATAGAAATGATGCCGATTGGATATGGCAAAGAATTCCGGGGAATGCAGGAAGCAGAGATCATCAAACTTCTGGAGAAGTGTTTCGGGAAACTGATTCCCTATGAGGGCGAGAAAATTGGAAATGGACCGTGTCATTATTATTCTGTGAACGGTTTTATGGGGAAAATCGGTTTTATCAGTGCGATCAGCCATAAATTCTGTAGGGAATGCAACCGGATCCGGCTGACTTCGCAGGGGTATCTCAAGACCTGCCTGCAGTATACCGCAGGAAGGGATCTACGGGAGGTTATCCGTTCCGGCGGGACGGATGAAGATCTGAAAAAAGTAATCAGAGAGGCGCTTGCAGAGAAGCCGGAAGGACATGCTTTTCTGGAAAAAGCGCCGGAAGATGAGACAGAGAAATTATGTATGTCCCAGATTGGCGGATGATGGATTGGTTATGGGCTTTTGGATAGAAGATGAGAACAGATCGGGATGCATAGAGCTTAGAATAAAAATTGAAACACGATGTATGGGAATATGTTCTTGAGAAGATGGAGGTACATTATGAAACGGGCAGCAATTATTACATCAAGTGATACAGGATACAGAGGGGAACGGGAGGATCTGAGCGGTCCTGCAATCAGAGAAATTCTGGAGCGGGAAGGGTACGAAGTGGTTTCCATGGATCTTCTTCCGGATGACCGGGAGATGCTGGCAGGACGG
This sequence comes from Blautia sp. HCP3S3_G3, assembly GCF_052063365.1. NCBI lineage: Bacteria > Bacillati > Bacillota > Clostridia > Lachnospirales > Lachnospiraceae > Blautia > Blautia sp. HCP3S3_G3. The sequence continues at coordinate 18,915 of NZ_JBQHXR010000010.1, forward strand.
ATGGCAGAGATTGCGGACTCCCATGCAGCAGAGCTGATTCTGACCACAGGAGGAACCGGTTTTTCCCAGAGGGATGTGATGCCGGAGGCTACAGAGGACATCATCGAGCGCAGAGTTCCGGGGATTCCGGAGGCGATACGTGCTTACAGTATGACGATTACGAAGAGGGCTATGCTGAGCCGTGCCACAGCAGGAATCAGGAAAAAAACGCTGATCATTAATCTCCCGGGAAGTCCTAAGGCAGTCAGGGAAAGTCTGGAATATATCGTGGATTCTCTTGTCCATGGCATTGAAATTCTGACCGGTGAAGCCACAGATTGTGCCCGGAAATGAGGAAAATTAATTGTAAATCATGAAGTATGGGAAGTAAAAATGTGTATGAAGGATGAGAAAAAATGGGCAGAGTAATTGCGGTATGCATCAGTGAAGCAAAGGGAACACAGAAAAAAAACATACACCGTGCGGAATTTATCGAGGATTGGGGAATCAGAAATGATGCTCATGCAGGCAAATGGCACCGTCAGGTCAGCCTGCTTTCCCATGAAAAAATAGAAGCGTTCCGCGCCAGAGGTGCACAGGTGGAAGACGGTGCTTTTGGAGAAAATCTGGTAGTGGAGGGAATCGATTTTTCCTCGCTTCCGGTGGGAACCATTTTCCGGTGCAATGATGTTGTTCTGGAACTGACTCAGGTGGGGAAAAAATGCCACCATGGCTGCGAAATTTTCCAGAAAATGGGGGATTGCATTATGCCGCGGGAAGGTGTTTTTACAAAGGTTCTCCACGGCGGATTTATCAGTGAGGGAGACGAAATGACAGTTGAGCATAAGAAAAATAAAATTTTGACATTTAGTTATGATGACGGGGTAACGCAGGATGTTCGCCTGATTGAGTTATTTCATAAATACCATATGAAGGCCACCTTTAATTTAAACAGCGGGCTGCTGGGACAGGAGAATGAACTTGTACGGGATGGCGTTCGTATTTCCCATAATAAGAATAAGCCGGAAGATGTCCGTTTTATCTATGATGGACATGAAGTAGCAGCACATACGCTTACCCATCCTCTTCTGACACAGATCGAGGATGTTCAGGAAATCATCCGTCAGGTGGAAGAGGATCGGATAAAGCTGAGCGATTTATGCGGATATGAAGTGATTGGAATGGCATACCCGGGCGGCGGAGTGAATTATAATGATCATGTCAGTGATGTGATCCGGAAACATACCGGTATCAGGTATGCCAGAACAACGTGCTCATCTCACAGCTTTGATCTTCAGAATCATTTGTATCAGTTTCAGCCCAGTGTTTATCATCATACGGAAATGGATCGGATGTTTGAGATGGGACGTGAGTTTCTGGAATTGAAGACAGATGAACGCAAAATTTTTTATGTATGGGGACATGCCTATGAATTTGATATCAGAAATGAGTGGAAGCGATTTGAAGAATTTCTTGAGATGATGAGTGGCCGAGAAGATATTGCTTACTGCACGAACCGGGAAGCATTTCTGTTGTAATAGGACGAGGCGGGCAGTCGAAAATGAATGATAGGTAGTGTAAAGTACGATATGAAAAAATCACCCCCTTTTCCTTTGGATTGAGCAATTCTATTTTACTTACGGAAACCCCGTCAAGGCTGAATTTAACGGGCTTTCAGCCCGGCCTTGACTGGATTCCCGAAGTAAAATTTGGGTCAATCAAGCAAAAGAAAGGGGAGGTAAAGGCTCATAGACCCTGGAAGCCTTGATTTTGCTGGGGTTGAGCCGATTTTGGATGTATAAAGTAGACACTACCGAATGATACCAGGAGGAAAAATAATGATTTTTGATACACATGCGCATTATGATGATGAGGCTTTTGACGCAGACAGAGATGTACTTCTGGAGTCTATGGAATCAAATGGAATCGGGACAATTGTAAATGTCTGTGCCTCCATAGATGGTTTGGAAAAGACCATTGCATTAATGGAAAAATATCCGTTTGTTTATGGCGCTATCGGAGTTCATCCGGATGACGCAGACCAGATGACCCAGGAAACGCTGGACAAAATAAGAACGCTGCTGCAGCATGAAAAAGCGGTTGCTGTGGGGGAAATCGGGCTTGATTATTACTGGCACAAAGAAAAAGAAGAGCATTTGATCCAGCAGAACATGTTCCGTGCCCAGATGGAGATTGCAAGGGAAGAGAAGCTTCCTTTTATGATTCACAGCAGGGAAGCTGCGGAGGATACCCTCAATATCGTACGGGAATATATGAAAGGCGGAATGTATGGAGGAATTATCCACTGCTTTTCCTACAGCAAAGAAATTGCGAGAGAATACCTGAATATGGGACTTTCTCTTGGAATCGGAGGAGTGGTTACATTTCAGAATGCCCGGAAGCTGAGAGAAGTGGTGGAATATGCACCGATGGAGCAGATTGTGCTGGAGACAGACAGTCCGTATCTGGCCCCGGTTCCGTTCCGCGGTAAGCGAAATTCCTCACGGAATCTGCCTTATGTGGTAAACAGGATAGCGGAACTGAAGGGAATTACCCCGGAAGAAGTGATTGAAATTACAGAAAAAAATGCCCGGAAACTGCTGAATTTATAGCAGTACCCGGGCATTTGCCTGTAATATAAATAAACCCTCCGGGCAGGATTCTTTCTTGAAACTGCCAGGAATTCAGATGTCAGTAGGAATCCTCATAGTACTCATCTTCTTCTGAACTGTCGGAATCGCTGCTGCCGGAATGAAGCTGTTCATAATATTCCCATGCGTGAATGGATTCGGTATCTTCTACCACTTCTCCGGTAGTCTTGTCGACCATGTTTCCCTCCGAGTCAAGCCGCACATTCAGAAGATTGGTGTTTGTGGATGGTTTGACATTCATGGACATGATCTCTTCATATTTGGTCTTAAGATTTTCCAGAGTAAATTCGTCACCGATCAGGTCTCGGACGCTGTGCCGGGAAGCAAGCTCTTCCGTATAGTCTTCCAGCATATAGGGACCGTATTCTCCGGAATCATGGTTGTAATGCATAACCAGAGGCTTCACTTCCGGGGAGAGAATTTCAACAGTGGTGGTATCTCCAAGGACGGTTTTTTGAATCGTAAAGCTTGCCATGCCTCCCAGAAGTTCCGGCAGCTGCTGCTGTGTAGATACGAAGTTTCCGAGAGAATAAAAGATCACAGCACTGTGGCCCTGATCATCAGAAATGCGTCCGTAAGGCTGAAGCACATGCGGATGTCCGCCGATGATCACATCAACACCCTGCTGGAGGAGAAAAGCTGCCCATTGTTTTTCATATTCATTAGGCATGGTCTCATCTTCTGTACCCCAGTGGGCTACAAAAATGATGCAGTCACTGACCTGTTTCGCTTTTTGAATGTCAGCGGCAACCTGGTCTTTGTCAAAAATACTGATCATGAAATCATTGCCCTCTCCTGCACCGGAATTATTGGTACCGTATGTATAATCCAGAAATGCAATGGTAATGCCGTTGATCTCCAGTGTTTGAACAGTATCCGCATCTTCCTGCGTTTCATGGATACCAAGTACCGGAATATCCGGATAATTGGTTTTCCAGAAATCAAAGGTTTGCTGCATGAAGTCATATCCATAGTCGTCGAAATGATTGGTAGCAGATTCAATGACATTGAAACCTGCCTTGACTACAGCATCTGCCACTTCTACAGGGGTGGCAAAGGAGGGATAGGAGCTGATGGAGTCATGGTCTGTTGTTAATACGGTTTCCTGGTCGATCATGGCAACATCTGCCGCCTGAATCTCATCCAGAACATTGGCATATATGTGATCATAATTCCAGGTGCCGGATTCATTCTGACCGGAATACAGAAGCGATTCGTGGTAGAGATTGTCACCTACGGCAATGACTTTTGCAGTGGAAACGACAGGAGTGCGGGCTGCTTCTTCCTCCTTCAGTCGGGCTGCTTCGGCTGCTTTGGCCGCATCTTCCACCGGTTTGCGGATCATCTGGTAATCCACCTGATAAAATACCAGAACCAGAATCACAAGTGCAGCGCAGGAAGCGATGAAACTGATTTTGGAATTACTTTTTTCTTTAAAATTCAGCGGAGTATTCTGATTATTTTTCATAGGAAATTCCTTTACACAAGTTATTTGATGCAGTTATTCAAACGCGCTCTGATACAGGCAAGGTTACTTAACTTCATATTATAGCAAATTCAATAATGTAAAGAAAGTAATTATTGAAAAAAAATGCTTTGTGTATCAAATTAATCTGTAGTATGATAAAAGCAAAATGGCAGTGTTCCGTTATTTTTTATAAACAGGGGAAAACAGGAAGGGGAGAGGAAATGGATCATTACAAAGCAATTAATGACGTACTGGTAAATCTGTTTAACGAAATCCTGGATATCGAACGAAAAGCGCTGATTAACGGAGAATACAAGGATATCTCCGTTAATGATATGCATGTGATAGAAGCAATTGGGATGAAGGAGCCGAGAAATATGTCGGCCGTTTCCAGGGATCTGTCGGTGACTGTAGGAACGCTTACAACAGCGGTAAACAGTCTGGTAAAAAAAGGATATGTGAAGCGTGTGCGAAGTGAGGAGGACCGGAGAGTCGTTCTGATTTCTCTGACACCAAAGGGTGAAAAAGCATATTATCACCACAAAGGTTTCCATGACAAAATGGTCCTGGCGGTCTTGCAGGATCTGAATGCGCAGGAGACGGAAAGCCTTACGCGTGCACTGCTCAAATTGCAGAAATTTTTCCGTACTTATGATAAGTAAATTGTGACCTAGAGCGTGTTGCTATGCTGAGTATTTTTGAGATGTGCTGTCAGGAAAATAGAAAAGTCAGATGCACGCTCTAAGAAGTATACTCCCGGAGTATGTATTTCTGCAGTACAGGAAACTGGACCGGGCCGATCTGGAGAATTTTCTGATGAAACTCTTTCAGGTCAAAATCATCTCCGGCTGCTTTGGCGCAGGCAGTCCGAAGGTCCAGGAAGTTGAGATATCCCCAGTAGTATTTCAGATAATTGGCGGGTGTTTCCACGATATACTGGAAAATATTCCGGGCGGTTTTTTCATCCTGAATACCGAAAGCCTTGAGAAAATCGGCTGTCTGTGCTTCGCTCCATCCTCTGTAATGAATTCCGATATCCAGGAGAGAATTGATACAGAGATTGATGCTGCGGTTCAGCCATGACAGACGGGCGATTTCCGGGGCATTTTCGGAATCGGAAAGCTCTCCCGCATAGAGGCAGGCATATGGCTCCGTATAGGTGGCCCAACCTTCGATATAGCCGCTGGAAGTAATCAGCTGCCGGATGTTTGAGGGCGTCTGTCCGGCAAAAAATACGGTCTGGTAAAGATGCCCCGGATATCCTTCATGCGCAAGTGTGGTGAATAATTCCGCAGAAGAGGACTGCCCGGAGCGATTGATATAAATAACATTGGGACTTCCCGTATCCAGCGGCGGTGTGAGATAAAAGGCCGGACTTAGATATTCTTCCATGGAATCAGGAACATATCGGATTTCCCAGGCGGTCTCGTCGATTTGCGGAAAATCTTCCTGCATACAGGTCTTCAGTGTTTTCAGAATCGTATCAGGCTCCATTTCGGGAAACCATGAGGAATCCTTCAGCTGTGTTGTGAGTGAGGAATCCTGACTCAGAATTTCACCGGCTTCTTTGCTGTCCAGAAGAAGCTGCTGCAGGAGCCGTTTTTCTGTCTGGCGGACAGGGACATAGGACCCAACCTGACTTTTGAGAAGGTAGAGATAGTATTGTTTTCCACCCTCGAATGCGGCAAGTCCGCGGCTGCTTTTGCCTGTGCCGCGAAGAGCATCCAGACCTTCGATCAGTTCCCGGTAGGCGGGAATCACTTCATTTAAAAAGATTTTCTCATGTGTTTCCTCTAATTTTTCCCTTTCCTTTTCGGAAAATTTTCCGTATTCGGAGAGTTTCTGACTGAAAATTTCAAGCATATAATTGGATTTTGGATCTTTGATAAAAGCCCTGCACTGTTCCAGAATGCGGTCAAGTGTGGTATCACTCATAAAAAGTCCGGCAGCTGACTTTTCCTGCTCAAAAGCAAGGATACTCTGGAAATATGGCCGGACGGTGGTAAGAAGGTTCAGATAATCACGGATGTCCTCGTCTCTGCGGAAGGTATATTCTGCGAGAAGTACGGGCAGCTGAGCCTGGATACCAAGGCTGGGGCTTAAGGGCTCTTCCAGAAGAGTCAGACCATCCAGGGAACATTCCGTGTGATAATAAAGCAGAAGCATATCCAGAGTCAGCTGGTTTTCTTCGGATAGTCTGGAATAGGCGAAATCTTTCAGAATGGTTTCATATTCCTGACATTGGCTGAGAGCTTCGCTTCGGTCGGAACTGACTGTTCCGAGAGATGGGGCAGCAGCGGAAATTCCCTGTTTTTCCGGGAGGGCCAGAGAATAATGAAGGGTCAGGGAATTTTGGGAAACCTCTTTTTTGAAAATGGATTCTGCAAAGGATTCAAATCTGGCATTTTCTGATAAAACATGATTGGTAAGATAGCCGGTGAAAATACCGAGGAAAAGAACAAAAATCAGTGAAACGGTGATCTTCAGAGCCTTTTTGGGAGAACAGTTTCTGGGAAACATAGATGTCCTTTCGCTGGCGGCTGTTTTTACTATCATATTGGAAAAGCGGGAAATCTATGCTATCATGGAGAAAAACAGGCTGCGAATTTGTGTACCGTGATTTTTTCGGAGAAATCATGTGCCGGTTTTTGCAGATGTTGATTGGAAGAAAGGGAGCGAAAAGATGTCAGAAGTATATGATTTGATTATATTGGGAGCAGGACCGGCAGGAATCAGTGCTGCAATTTATGCGGCACGTGCCGGTCTTCATACGTTGTGGCTGGACAAGCAGTTTGCGCCGGGCGGCCAGATCATCAGTACCTATGAGGTGGATAATTATCCGGGAATGCCGGGGATCAGCGGAATGGATCTTGGGGAAGCGATGGCTGCACATGCTAAGAAGCTTGGGATTTCTCCAGTGAGAGAGAATGTGCTTTCTGTGGAAGAAGAGGCAGGAGAGAAGATCGTGCGGACGAAAAAAAATACGTACAGGGCAAAGACCCTTCTCATTGCCTGCGGTGCTTCCCACCGGAAACTTGGTATTCCGGGAGAGGAAGAACTGGGAGGCATGGGAGTATCCTATTGTGCCACCTGTGACGGTGCTTTTTTTAAAGGCAGGACGGCGGTGGTTGTCGGCGGAGGAAATACAGCAGTAGAAGATGCGCTTTTTCTGGCAGGAATCTGCAGGAAGGTTTATCTGGTACACAGAAGAGACAAGCTTCGTGCGGATAAAGTCCTTCAGGACCGTCTGATGGAATGCGCAAACGTGGAACTGGTATGGGACAGTATTCCTTTGGAAATCCGGGGAAATGAGCAGGTAACAGGGCTTCTGGTGCGCAATGGAAAGACCGGGGAAGAACGTTTTCTGGATGTGGATGGTGTGTTTATTGCAGTCGGAATTGTACCAAATACGGAAAAATTTAAGAATTTTGTGCAAATGGACGAAAATGGCTACATTGCTGCAGGGGAAGAAGGGGTGACAAATACGCCCGGAGTCTTCGCTGCAGGGGATATCCGCACCAAATCGCTCCGTCAGGTGGTCACAGCGGTGTCTGACGGGGCAAATGCTGTGTATTCGATTCAGAAATATTTACTAAAGGAAAAATAGGCATGTGCATTTTTGTATGGTAAATATGCTGTTTTGAGCGGTGATTTTTATAACTGTCAAAATTTGACAGAAAATTTTTTGTATGATAGTATGCGCAAATGTTTCGGCGGAGAATCTTGCATAGCAGGATTCTATCTTAGAAAATCTGTGTGATATCTGTGTCGGGAAAATGCATGAAATCTGTGTCAGCAGAAATGTATAAAACTGCCGGAACATTGTTGACGGAATAAACGGATATGATTCAAAAGAGGAGTATATTATCATGAGAAAAAATAAAATCACTGCGTTGTTGTTATGTGTATGTATGCTGGCGGCAGGTTCCTCTGTGTCTGCAGAACCGGTAAAGAAAACGGAGACAGCAGAGGAAGAACTTCGTGAGGAAATTGTGGAGTTTGCGGTGCAGTTTGAGGGGAATCCTTATGTCTATGGAGGTACCAGTCTGACAGGCGGGGCGGACTGCTCCGGATTTGTGATGTCAGTCTTTCAGGAATTCGGTTATGAGCTTCCGCGGGTGGCTGCGGATCAGTGCAATTCCTCCACGCAGAAAAGTATAGAGGATATTCAGCCGGCGGATTTGGTCTTTTATGGCAACGGGGGCATCAGTCATGTGGCGCTGTACATCGGAGATGGCCAGATCATTCATGCCAGCACCTCTGCCAGCGGAATCAAAATTTCCGATTATGATTATGAGACCCCGGTGGCTGTCGGGACATATTTGGAATCATAACTATAGAAGGGAACGCAATTATGAGCACAATGTCAGAACGTGCAAAAGTTTATTACCTTTGCTTTTAACATCTGTCTTTGAAGAAATTGATCAGCAATTTGTTTTCTCTGAAGTTGCTATTGAACACGCTGAGCTTCTGTGATATTATGAATATAAGGAAAACAACCGCCCACAAGGGGTTGACCTATTATAGCGTAACATAGAAAATGCCACCCATTACCGGTCAAAGTATGAGGGTGGTTTTTCTATGCCTTAAAACATTATCTGATAAACGTAAAAACGAATGTCAGCAATGCTAAAATGAACGTTCCAAAAGCCATCAGGTCTTTAAAATCAAAATGATTTTTGTCCATCAGCACACTCATCTTTCTTGTATATATTTTGGCAGACACTGAACAAAGTTGTCAATGAATTCTTCCAACTGTTCGCCCAGACAATGTCGAGACTTATCCGGAATTGTAGAATAAAATCGCATTTTAAGCAAAATGCACAAAAGAAAACGAAAAATGTGGATTGTGGATAACTTGGTGCAAAAACTATCCACATTAGAAAACCTTGGAAACCCTAGAAAAATCAAGTTATACACAAAGTTATCCACATTATCCACAGTGATAACATGTGGATTATTAGATTTACATAATGATATTTTAAACACATGTTCTGGTAAAATGTCCTAAACTGACAAAATATGACAGGGATATTAAAAAAATGATTGACTTTTAAAATGTGAAAAAAGTATAGAATATTTTTATCAAACATAAACAATAAGGATTAAAATAATTATATTATCAGAATATTAAAGGAAATGTTTAAAGACAGGTTCCAATCCGGAAAAACTTTGCAGAGTGAGCGTTTTGTACAAAATAATGAGCAAATAGGATAAATGCTGAGATGTAATAAAACTGTAACAAATTGTCATAGTGGAAATGATAAGAAAGTTATACACATATCAAAACAGAAGAAGAGCCTTCCATGTGGATAATGTATTCTCATTTGTCAGATATTCGAATCTGACTTCTGAGAACGGTTCTGCCATGTGGAAAGCTCTTTTTTGGTATACTGCTGATTGCAGTTCCCTAAGTGTTTTGTTTCATCCGCTTGATGACCTTCAGTCTGGTGAATTCCTCACGTTCTTTTTCTTCCAGTGCGTTCTGAATATCTTTGGTGAGTGTTTCGTATCTTGGGATGGTGATGTTTTTCAGAGCATTGGCGCGCTTCTGCGTTTTTTTGATATTGGCGGCAAGACGGATAGCGGCATTTTCCACCATGGAGAGCTGAATGGAGAGCTCTTTGACCTTTTCAAAGGCAGCTTTGGCTTCATCCAGGGACATCTTTGTGCTGTAATAAGCATAGGTGGGTTTGCTGCCTGCTGTTTTGTCATATTCCACCAGAGGGATTTCCGTCCCCATGACACTGCGGCTTTTGATGCGAATAGAATCCTCTACAGGAACGGTACAGGCAATCTGTTCTACGAACGCAATCCCAATCTCCATGTTGGCTTTCTGCAGTGCTGCATAGGCAGTACGGAATGTGTGATCGATCTGCGTCTGGATATCTTTGGCCTGGTCAATGAGTTCCATCATTTCCCGGATAAGGATATTTCTCTTCTTATCCATCAGTTCGTAACCCTGACGGGAAAGTGCCAGTGAATTTTTGGCAAGAATCAGGTTTCCTTTGGTAGGAAAGGTATTCGGATCCATGAAACCACCTCCAATCTTTTTTATTTGTTACAGTAAATGACTAAGTATGCCGGATGCTGAATTCCATAAAACCAGTCAGAGAATCAGATTCTGAATTGCATAAAATCTGCCGGAGAATCAGCTCCGGACTGTCTCATGATAATATTTATCAAGAATCTTCGTATCAATACGGTCAAGTTCTTCTTTGGGAAGAAGTCCGAGAAGCTCCCAGCCTTTGTCTAAGGTTTCCTGAATGCTGCGGTTCTCGCTTTCGCCCTGGCCGACAAATTCAGCTTCAAATGCCTTGCCGAATACCAGATACTGTTTGTCCAGCGGTGAGAGCTCATCTTCACCGATAACAGAAGCAAGGGCGCGTGCGTCACCGACCTTCGCATAACAGGAGAAAAGCTGGTTGGCAACATCCTGATGATCTTCCCGGGTGAAGCCCTCACCGATACCATCCTTCATCAGACGGGAAAGGGAAGGAAGCACATTGATCGGAGGGTAGATTGCCTGTCCGTGAAGCTGACGATCCAGAACAATCTGCCCTTCAGTGATATAACCTGTCAGGTCAGGAATCGGATGTGTAATATCATCGTTCGGCATGGTCAGGATCGGAATCTGTGTAACGGAGCCGGTGCCGCCTCTGACGATACCTGCACGTTCGTACAGGGTGGCAAGTTCGCTGTACAAGTAGCCCGGATAACCTTTTCTGGAAGGTATTTCCCCCTTGGAAGAGGAAACTTCACGCATTGCCTCGCAGAAAGAAGTAATATCCGTCAGGATAACAAGGATGTGCATTCCCTTTTCAAATGCAAGGTATTCTGCAGCTGTCAGGGCGATCTTTGGAGTCAGGAGTCGTTCCACTACCGGATCGTTTGCAAGATTCAGGAACATAACAACGTGGTCAGAAGCTCCGCTTTCCTCAAAGGTACGGCGGAAAAATTCCGCAACATCGTATTTGACACCCATAGCGGCAAATACGATAGCAAAATTTTCATCAGAGTCACCGCCAAGAGAAGCCTGCTGAACAATCTGCGCAGCAAGTTTGTCATGGGGAAGGCCGTTTCCGGAAAAAATAGGAAGTTTCTGGCCCCGGATCAGTGTGGTAAGTCCGTCGATGGCGGAAATACCGGTGTTGATGTAGTTTCTTGGATATTCACGGGTAACCGGATTCAGCGGAAGACCGTTGATGTTCAGGCTGACCTCCGGAGTGATCGCACCAAGACCATCAATGGGCTGGCCGATACCGTTGAAGGTACGTCCGAGAATTTCCGGAGAAAGTCCGATTTCCATGGGATGACCGGTCAGACGGGTATGGGTGTTGCAAAGAGACATATTGTCGGTTCCCTCAAATACCTGAATAACCGCCTTATCTTCATAGATTTCAATGATACGGCCGATCTTTCTGGTGCCGTCGTCCATACGGAATTCCACGATTTCTTCGTTTGCGGCATTTTTCACACCTTCCAGGACGACCAGAGGGCCGTTTATTTCGCTTAAACCTAAATATTCGATTGCCATATAAACTTTTCCTCCTTATCAGCCGTTTTTCTCTAATACATGGTTATAGAAATCATCGATTGCCTGATGATATTCGTCGAATTTTTCCAGATGATTATTGGGAACGTCATATTTGATGGAAATGACACGTTCAAAAATATTGTCCTCTCTCAGAACGGAGACCGGCATTCCGCGATTGATCAGAGCACGGGATTTTTCATAGAGATAAAGGATGGTCTCCATCATTTTGAGCTGTTTTTCCATAGGTACGCAGGTGTCATCCGGGTGGAAGGCATTCTGCTGCAGGAAGCCGAGACGGATGACTCTGGCGATTTCCAGTGTCAGTTTCTGATCATCCGGAAGTACGTCACTTCCGATCAGTTTGACGATTTCCATCAGGGAACTTTCCTGATTCAGGATTGCCATGATCTGGTTGCGGTAAGTGACAAATTTGGGTGATACATGGTCTCTGTACCATGGGGAAAGATCCTCCAGGTATTCACTGTAGCTGGTGAGCCAGTGAATGGCCGGGAAATGACGGGCATAGGCGAGGGATTTGTCCAGTCCCCAGAAACAGCGGACGAAACGCTTGGTGTTCTGAGTAACAGGCTCGGAAAAGTCACCGCCCTGAGGGGATACCGCTCCGATAATGGAAACGGAACCTTCTGTGCCGTTGAGGTTCTGCATCATTCCGGCTCTCTCATAGAATGCGGAAAGCTTGGAAGCAAGATAGGCCGGGAAACCTTCCTCTGCAGGCATTTCTTCCAGACGTCCGGATAATTCACGAAGAGCTTCGGCCCATCGGGAAGTAGAGTCTGCCATGATCGCCACATCGTAGCCCATATCCCGGTAATATTCTGCCAGAGTCACACCGGTATAAATAGAAGCTTCACGTGCGGCAACCGGCATGTTGGAGGTGTTGGCGATCAGGGTGGTGCGGTCCATCATCAGGTTTCCGGATTTCGGGTCAATCAGTTTGCTGAAGTCTTCCAGAACCTGTGTCATTTCGTTTCCACGCTCGCCGCAGCCGATGTAGATGATGATATCTGCGTCAGACCATTTGGCAATCTGATGCTGAGTCATGGTTTTTCCTGTACCGAACCCGCCAGGAATGGCTGCTGTTCCGCCTTTGGCGATGGGAAACAGGGTATCCAGGATACGCTGTCCGGTGACAAGGGGAACGCTTGCCGGGAAACGTTTGTGTGTGGGACGCGGGATACGGATGGGCCATTTCTGCGCAAGAGCCAGATCTTTTGTGGTTCCGTCAGCAAACTGAACAGTTACAATGGGATCCAGGATGGTATAGGCTCCGTCCGGTGCCGCCTTGATTACGGTTCCCTCGGAAAGATTCGGAGGAACCATGGATTTATGAAGGATGGAGGAGGTTTCCTGTGTCTCGGCAATAATGGTGCCGGGACCGATGAGATCTCCTTCTTTTACAGTAATATGGGTATTCCATTTTTTTTCGGTATCCAGAGAGCTTACGCTGACACCGCGGGAGATGTATTTGCCGGATGTTTTGGCAATTTCCTCCAGCGGACGCTGAATACCGTCAAAGATATTATGGATGATGCCGGGGCCCAGGAGAACGGAAATCGCATCGTCCGTTCCTTCTACAATCTCGCCCGGCTTCAGTCCGGTGGTTTCCTCGAAGACCTGGACTGTGGTCATGCCTTTTTTCAGACCGATGACCTCGCCTACCAGACGTTCCGGTCCTACGTAAACCATTTCGGAAATTTTAAATCCGGCATCGTCTTTTAAGTAGATGACAGGGCCGTTGATGCCGTAAATGATACCTGTTTTGCTCATGCTTTCAGCCCTCCGTCAAATTTGAATTCTTCCTGGACTGCATTGAAATTTTCCTGGAAGGAGTTGTCAATGAGGATGTTTTTGCCGGGGATGGTTGCTTTGATTCCGCCGATAAAGGATTCTTCGGAAAGCTCCAGAGGAAAGCCTGTTTTTTGGGCCATGGGCTCCAGTTTGTCGCTGTCACTGGCGGAAAGATAAATATGGAGTTCATCTTCACCGGCAAAATTCCGGGCATCCTGAATTTTCTCTGAAAGATAATCCAGGTATTCGGGGGTGGCGGTGAAGGTTTCCAGATGATTTTTTACTTCTGCGAATAACTGGTCTGCAAGCTGGTTCTGCTTCTGAGACCAGTCACGCTTCAGGGTGATCATTTCTGCGGAAAGTGCTTTGTTGATTTCGCGGCGGACATTTTCGGTCTCTGCCTTGATCTCATATTCGGCATTTTCTGTTTGTGACTTTTTGTATTGTGCCAGCATTTCTGCAAGAGAGGCTTTATGTGCTTCAATGTCCCGGGCGGCTTTTTCTTTGGCGGCTTCTACGGAAGTTTTATAGAAATGCTCTAATTTCTCGTCGATTGTCATAATTACACCTGCCTGTATCGTTTAGTCTGTAGTGATCCGGTACTGCGGCTGTATGGAATTCAGGAGCCGCAGCAGGGAAGTTATAGTTTCAAGCCGATTGCTTCATTTACATAAGAAGTAATGAAGTCGGGCTTGCGGCCTGTGCCGTGTCTGTCGGGAATTTCGATGATCAACGGTGTTTTGTGATGAAGTCTTACCTCATCTATGATCTCCGGAAATTCCCGGCCGAATTTTTCTGTAAGAAGGATGATTCCTACTTCTTTGTCTGCAATGGTGCGTTCCAGTGCGTCACGGAGTTCCTTCCTCTCGTGGACGACTACGCCTTCCACGCCGGCCAGCCGCATTCCTGTGTAAGTATCAATGTTGTCGCTGATCAAATACATTTTCATAAAGAAAACCTGCCTTATGGATTAAAGACTGCCCAGGATCATGAAGGAAATAATCAGACCGTAAAGTGCGATACCTTCTGCCATAGCTACGAAAATAATGGATTTACCGAACAGACTGCCGTCTTCGCTGATGGCGCCAAGTGCTGCGCTTGCGGAACTTGCAACGGCAATACCGGAACCAAGACCGGAAATACCGGTAACGAGAGCGGCTGCGATATATCCAAGACCGGTTGCAAGGCCATTGGAAGCATCAGTGGCTGCCTGTACGCTGGAGGTTCCGGCAAGCATGACAACGGCTGCAACGAGCAGGGTTCCGAAGAAGAAAAAGCAGTTGGCTTTTACAGTTCTGGTATAACGTGCTTTGTTTTTTTCACCAAGAAAGAAATATCCGAAAGGTACGATGATGCTGAGAACTAATGCAATGGCTGTTACAATCTGAATAAGTGTTGTCATAATAATTATCCTCCTAAATGTTCAATAATAATGAAGTGATTTATTCTGCTGTCTTTTTCAGGAACGGGCGGAACTCGCGTCCGTTTCCATGGTAAAAACGGCTGAACAGTTCGTAGTATTCCAGACGAAGAACCTGGATACCAACGATCAGGCCTTCCATGGCACTTACGAAAAGGTTGCCAAGAATGATTACAATCCAGTTGGGGCTTCCTCCGTTTGCAGCGCCGGCCAGCATGAGTACCACTTCCATCATGGCGGCATGGCTGACTGCGAATGCTCCTACTCGCAGGAAGGAAAGGGTGTTGGACAGGTAGCTCAGGAGAACTTCGAACAGTTCAAAAAAGCTCTGCACAAAGAACATAGGCCCTTTGTTGTCTGCGGGAAGGATGTCTTTCTCTTTATTGACAAGGTTGGTAAGCGGCTCCTTCAGGAACATGAGAAGCAGCGGCACACCGAACATGATTATGAGAACGGCGGTTCCCGGAAATTTTCTGCCGGTCATGAACAGTACAATGGCAGCGACTACGGAACCGTAGAATATCAGTCCGGCGGCTGCATTACTGTCAAACCAGGTGCGCTCCACGTCTTTGGAACGTATGGCATTGATGATGTTGAAAATCATACAGATCAGGATGATTCCCATACCAAAGGCAATGGCGACAACGAATACCACATTTAGTCTGCCGACCAGAGGGAGATTCATCATGGCGTTCATCGGCTTCAGCCATATGGGTTTCAGAACATCTTCAAAACCAAAGAAGCTTCCATACATAAACCCGAAGAAAACGGAGAAGACACCGGCGCAGCTGATGATTCCGGCAAGATCCATTTTCCTGGTTTTGTACAGGAACAGTCCGCCAAGGAAAAGGATCAGTCCCTGCCCCACATCGCCGAACATGGCTCCGAAAATGAAGGAATACGTAATAGCAACGAACCATGTGGGATCCATTTCGTTGTAGGCCGGGAGACCATACATTTTTACATACATTTCAAAGGGCTTGAAGAGTTTCGGGTTTTTCAGTCTGGTTGGCGGCTGCATGGAAGCTTTCGTATCAGGCATGTCGTCGCCCATCAGGCAGAAAACGCTGACATCGTTTGCAATGTCCTTCTGGAAAGCTGCGGCATCTTTTTCGGACATCCATCCGCAGAGGATGTAAAAGACGTCGTCTGTTTTGCTCTTGGTGCATGCGGCCAGTCTCCGGACGTCAAATCGGGTGGAATACTGTTCCAGGGCAGCTTTTGCGGAAATGATATCCCGGGCGCTGTCCTGCAGGAATTTCTGCTGAGCTTCTTTGCATGCGGCCAGTTCCGCATGGATTTCGCTGTGCCGTTTTTCCAGGCTCTCGCATGCTTCGGCAGCTGTTCCGTGATACTGATCCGGAAGATAGATCTGTTCGAAATGCATGGAAGCGTAGACGGCATGGATCTTTGAGGCTTCTTTGGCCGGAATAAAATAGACTCCGTAGACGTAGCGCTCGCCTTCTTCGCATTTGATAAAGATGGTATCCAGACTGTGGTAAATATACTTCTCAAATTTCTGGAAGTATTCTTTTTCAATTCTTCCGAAACGGCACTGGATATACTGGAACTTTAAGAGATCAGAAATCTTAAAGTTGATGTTCCGGAAATGACGGATAATTTTTAAAGGCTCGATGAGAGAAGCGTGTTCGTCTTCGAGTCTTTTGCGGGTGGATGTCAGTTCATCCGCGCGGGCCTGAAGATTCTGGATCGTGGAAATCGCCTGCTCCGCGGTCATGGACACGGGAGTGATATTCTGCGGATTTTCCAGTTCCTCATAAAAACGATCCACAGCGGAAATCGATTCTTTATAAGGATTGATTTCCAGAAACGGAGATAATGCCGCAACTTCAGAAAGTTCGGAGAGGGCATTTTCCAGATGGATTTCGTATTTGGACAAATACGTGTTTACCACCCGGTCAATATCCGTTTTGGGCCCGGTAATACTCAGGAATTTCATTTTTTCAATCAAAATGTTACCTCCGGGATGTTAATTACTGCGAATATATCGCATGGCATCGTCCGGTTCTACGCCATATCTTACACATTCAATGGCAATGGTCAGACGGTTTACTTCGTGTTCTTTGTGGTAAAGGTAGGAATACAGTGTTGCCACGGAGTAGGGATCCCTGCGGGATTCTTTTTCCAGAATATTCCGGAGGATATAGTTATAAAATTCCTCCAGACTGGCGGCAGACAGTTTGGTGTATTTTTTACCATAATAAGTACGGCGAAAAACAGCATTGAATTCATCAGCGGAAGAAGCTTCCACCAGAGAGCGTGTCTCTTCTTTTTTCAGTTTATAATTGATCGGAATCAGCAGCGCATAGATATCAGCGGGTTGCATGTGAAAACACTGTTTGGATCTCTGGATAAACTGAAGATTCAGCAAATCAAATTTTTCCCCGTAAGCGGTTGTGATCTGTTTCAGATCATTTCCGGAAAACAGCTTTTTGCGGACATTCCAGATCTGTGTGAAATAATACAGGTCGAGAGCCATACCGTAATCAAACAGCAGGGCATTTTCATGGTCCTGAATATGGGACAGCGGGAGATAAAACTCATTGCCCTTCAGAAGATTGATGAACTCCGGCATTGTTTTGCAGGTATTCAGTGCGTCCAGATCCAGATTGGAATGTCTGCGGAAAAACTCTCTGTAAGGGGAGAGGTCCACAGGATCGGTATCTCTGTGATCGAAGAGGTTCGTAATCATTTCTTTAAGAACACGGATCTCATAGCGCCTGGAATACAGATCCAGGAATGTTCTCTGCCTGGAGTTGGCAAAATTATAAATTTTGGAGAAATCCCGGAAGATGGATGCCTTGAGCATTTTCTCAATCTGTCCGCGGTGCAGGTTGTTCTCATCCACCGAGGCCCAGGTATCCGCGTAGGCCGGGGTACGTTTCAGATAGGCTGCAGCCTGTGGAACGCCAGACAGCCGGATGATTTCTGCCAACTGATCTTCCGTGATCAGTTTACTCTGCATGGCTCGTATTTTTGTGGAAAGTCCGCTGTACGAGAGGATACTTCCCATTGTTCTCACTTCCTTTCTGTTCTATTCTGCAGGTAAATCTGGTACATCGAAAAATAAATAACTGATCAGATGATGTCGGGTATTTTTCTGATGTACTATTTTCTGATACAGAGCAGATTTATCTTTGCAGAATCTGACGGAAAAGGTCTTCGGACAGACGCTCGTGGTTTGCGGCATAGTAGGTATCCAATGCGGCAAAATGCGCTTCTGTATCATGCCTGAGAGCAGTGAGCTGAGCATCCTTTTCTTTTTCCAGTCCATCGCGTATCTGCTGAATTCTGGTGTTTGTTTTACTTTCCAATACAGCGTTGAAGTCTTTGGATTGCTTTTCCATTTCTTCAGAAAGCACTTTCTTGGTTTTATCCGCTTCTTCCTGCACAGCTTTGGCCGCCAGTTCAATCTCGGATAATTTACTTAAGATTTGTTCCATTTGCACCCTCCTTTTTTTATGATGCCCTATTATACATCGTTTGTTAAAAAAATCCCAATAAAATACCGCCAATATTTTAATGAAGAATGCGGATTTTTTTGTGAAAAATCAGTGCAGATTGTGAGGAGAGAGAAAAATGGACTGACAAAGCGTATAAAAAAGATGGGGAAAATTGTGCATTATTACCAATGGATGCGGACGGGATAATTTGCAGGGAAGAAGGAGATAAAAGATGCTTATTGTGCTTGCCTGAGAGGGAAAAAACATGTATATTGTAGGAAGAATGCAGCTGTGAGATCGAGCATGTTTGAATATGGAAAGTTATGATACAGGACATAATAACTACAGAATGGGCTGAATTATGGAACCGACTATATAAAACTGCAGTCCGATACTATACAGGTTGTAACAACAGAGATTATATAAATACGGAGGAAATCTATGAGATTAAGAAACATACCGGGGGCGAAGGACGCGGTTCTGGAGAGCCCGTTTACGATTCAGGAGCCGGAGTCACGTAAGGGGCTCTGGGCAGCGGCATTTCCGAAGAAACAGCCGCTTCATATAGAAGTAGGAATGGGCAAGGGCCGTTTTTTGATGGATATGGCCCGGCTTCATCCGGAAATCAATTATGTGGGAATTGAGATGTATGACAGTGTACTTCTCCGTGCACTGCAGAAACGCGGGGAACTCGCGGAAGAGGGAGAAAAACTTCCTAATCTGTATTTTATGCGCATGGATGCCAGAAATCTGCCGGATGTTTTTGATAAAGAAGAAGTAGACAGAATCTATCTGAATTTCTCAGATCCATGGCCAAAAGCCCGCCATGCGAAACGTCGCCTTACTTCCAGAGAATTTCTGGAAAGATATACCAAAATCCTGGCGAAAGGCGGAGTTGTGGAATTCAAGACAGACAACCGGGATCTGTTTGAGTTTTCTCTTGAGGAAGTGAAGGAAGCCGGATGGACACTGCTTGCGCATACGTTTGATCTTCATCATGACGAGGAAATGGTAAAAGGCAATGTGATGACAGAGTATGAGGAGAAATTTTCGTCAATGGGAAATCCCATCTGCAAACTGATCTGCAGACCGTAACGAAGTGTGGTTTTGCTCATATAATAAAAAAACGGCATTCTAGAGCGTGTTTGAAAATTCATTCTGGCGGAAGGCAGGAGTTGTATGAGAAAAAAGAGCTGGGAAAACAGACTGGCACAGTTTGGTTATGATCATGAGAATCTCCACATACAATTTACTAAAATCCAGAGATCAGCGGGAGAAATCAGTCGTATGCTGGAAAATCTCCCGCTGAAAAACAATAAAAAATCCGATGCTAAAGAAAAAGATGAAGAAAAATGAAAAAACAGTTAAAAAAATATAAAAAAGAACTTGACTTTGGTTGGAACATCTCGTATAATATCACTTGCGTTAAGGAATAAGCGCTTTTAGCTCAGTTGGTAGAGCACCTGACTCTTAATCAGGGTGTCCAGGGTTCGAGCCCCTGAAGGCGCACTAAGAAGTACTGTTTTTGCAGACAATGTGTTTGCTGCGGGGACGGTGCTTTTTTTGTGAGAAATCAGGAAATATTGAAAACTGTTATATATTGACAGCCGTCAACTATTTGCGGTAGTTGGCGGCTATTTTCTGCCCTTAAAGATTGTGTAACACAATCTTTAACCATGTCTGGAAGAAATTACAATCTATATTTTCAAGTGTTCTATGTTCTTATTTTTCAATCTTTCAAAGCAGATGCAGGAAGTATGGCATCTATGATGGTTCCCTCACCCTCGGCACTTTCGATGGAGAGTCCGTATTTTTCACCGTAGTAGCTGCGCAGACGCTGGCTTACATTCCGGATTCCGATAGAGTGGTGTCCGTTTTCGTCCGGGCAGTCCGGTGTGTCCTCACGGCAGGCTTTTTGAAGACGGGCCAGACGATCTGCGGGAATGCCGCTTCCATTGTCGGCAACAAGGAAGTGCAGCGTTTCCTGATCAAACTGGCAGGAAATACTGATATAACAATTGTCTTCACGGTCGGCAAACCCGTGTTCAATACTGTTTTCCACAAGCGGCTGGAGAAGAAAGGCCGGGATTTCCATTTTCAGGAGAGCAGGTGGAATATTGATGTCAAAATGAAATTTTTCCGGGAAGCGAATGTTCTGTATGGTCATGTAGCGCCTGATCTGCATCAGTTCTTCTTCCAGACGTGCTACCGGGAAATTTTCAAGGTTGTAGCGGATCAGATCGGACATACACATGGAAATGGTTTCGATTTCCGGAATCCTGTGGATGCTGGCCAGAGATTTGATCACATTCAGTGTATTGTAAAGAAAATGATGATTGATCTGAAACTGAAGCATTTGTACTTTTATCTGCTGTTCACTGAGACGAATCTCATAATTGTTCTGAAGACTGCGGGTAAGACGCTGATTTAAACCATTGAAACTGTTGACCAGCTTCAGAAGTTCCTGATTACCGCCGCAGGCTTTTTCATCAATCAAAGTTTCACTTTCCGGATTCAGTGCATCGATCTCGCTGCAGAGCCGGGAAACAGGCTTTGTCAGGAAACGGGACAGGAAGGCGGCAAGAATCAGTCCGAGGAATATGGAAAGGAAAAAAATATTGATGTAGGTGACCATTGTATCGTGATAAAGATGCGTGATGGTATTGTTATCCACCAGCTGAACAAGCTTCCATCGTGTTGTGGAATTCATGCATCCATTGACTGTAAAATGCTTTGTTCCGGCAGTAAGCTCGTCTGTTGTGGTGACATCCGCATTTTCCAGTGTGTTGCTGAATTCAGAAAGAGCGGACAGAAAATTTAACCTTTCAAATTATAAAGAATTATTTACCAATAGCAATTACTGGATTTTTTTGAGAAATTCATTTAAAATTACGGTTATTGCAATTTTGATCGTATTGACTCTGGTGCCGGCGGTGTCCTATTCGATTGCACGGAATTTCCAGAAACGGTATTACAAAATGGTTTATTATTATCTTTTAATGGGGCTATTTATTCCGTCTCAGGTGGTGCTGCTTCCTGTGACAAAAATGATGTCCAATCTGAAGATGCTGAATCACGCGGGACTGATTATTCTTTATGCGGCATTCAGTCTGACACAGGGTGTTTTTTTATTTGTAAATTATATGAGAGGACTTCCGTATGAAATTGAATAATTGCGCGTCGCATTCTCGTTACTTTAGTGATGAGTTAGACGCGCAAATTTTTTATATAAAATACAGAACAAATGTTTACTATGGGGATTACATATGGTATAATATCTACATGATAAAAAATATATTCAATATAAATAAAAATGAGCTTTCATATGGTAGGGGATATGTGTATTCCCTGCAGTATCACCTTGTCTGGTGCACGAAATATAGGAAAAAGGTTTTAAAAGAAGGGATCGATACAGAATGTAAAGAAATGCTGCAAGGTCTTGCAGAAGAATATAAATTTCAGATCCTGGCGATGGAGGTCATGCCGGATTATATTCATTTGCTTGTTGACTGCAAACCCCAGTTTTATATCTCGGATATGATCAAGATCATGAAAGGAAATCTTGCGCGCCAGATGTTTCTTGTACATCCGGAGTTAAAGAAAGAGCTGTGGGGCGGACATCTGTGGAACCCGTCTTACTGTGCCGTAACAGTGAGTGACAGGAGCCGGGACCAGGTGCTTGCTTATATCGAAGGACAGAAAGAAAAGAAGAAAGTCTGACAGAAGATTTTGTTATTTATTAATGGAAAGAGGAAAAAGATGCAGACAGTATCCAGCTATGGTGTGGAATTGCGTAAACAGAATATCCCGATCCGCCAGACCCTGGAGATCTACCGGTCCGCAGTCAGTTACCTGACAGAAATATATGGACAGATATGGGAAGAACTGGCAGGGATTTCGGAGTCAAAGAGATGTTTTAATGCTGCAGAGCATCTGATACATACAACGAAAAGGAACCAGGCCCGATTTGACTTTGATATCCATTATCCAAAGATGCCTTCCTACCTCAGAAGGGCTGCAATCCGGCACGCACTGGGAAGTGTATCGTCGTATGAAAGCCGTCTGGAGTTGTGGGAAAGGACGGGGGAGAAGGATGGAAAGCCCAGACTGGTGTATGGAAACCATGCCATGCCGGTCTTCTACCGTGATGTGATGTACCGTGAGAGTGCGGAAGGAAAAGAGGAAGCCTGTCTGAAACTGTATGACGGCCATGACTGGAAATGGTTCCGTGTACGGTTAAAGCATACGGATATGGAATATCTGCGGAAGAACTGGTCCGGAAAAAAGGCATCTGCCCCGACACTGGAAAAAAGACACCATAAATATTTCCTCCGCTTTTCCTATACAGAAGAAGTAACACTTTCCCAAACGCCTGTAAAAGAACAGGTCATCTGCAGTGTGGATCTGGGAATCAATACGGATGCGGTCTGTACGATCATGCAGGCAGACGGAACTATCCTGGGGAGAAAGTTTATCAAGTTTCCCAGTGACAAAGACCGGATGTACCGCACGCTGGGAAGGATCCGGAGGTTCCAGAGGGAACATGGGTCTGCACAGTCACAGGGAACATGGGCTTATACAAAACGTCTGAACTCAGAACTGGGCAGGAAGACCGCAGAGGCGATTGTGAACTATGCAGAGGAAAATCAAGCGGATGTGATCGTGTTTGAGTATCTGGAAATGGAGGGAAAGATCTCCGGAAAAAAGAAGCAGAAACTGCATCTGTGGAGAAAACGGGACATCCAGAAACGCTGCGGTCATCAGGCGCACAGGAAAGGGATGCGGATATCCAGGATCTGTGCATGGAATACCAGCAGACTTGCGTATGATGGTTCGGGAATGGTCCTGCGTGATCCGAAAAACCATAGTCTATGTACGTTTGCGACGGGAAAAAGGTATCACTGCGATTTATCAGCATCTTATAATATCGGAGCAAGATATTTTATCCGTGAACTTTTAAAACCCCTTCCGGCAACGGAAAGGTCTTTACTGGAGGCAGAAGTTCCTTCTGTAAAGCGCAGAACCTCATGTGTTTATGCAGATCTAAGGGAACTCAGCTCGAAAATGAGTTCCTTAAAAGTATCATAAATACAGGCAGATATACAGCGGACTACCTGCAATGTGGGAACCTGCCGTATCCGGCATGGGAAAATGCGCATGACTGCGCGCTCCTAAGTTACAGGCGTATCCGCCGATATTTAGTCTGGCCGCTTAAAGCGGCTGGAAGCATGTGACTTTAGTCATGTGAGGTTCACAGAGTTCGATCTTCCTGAAAAGACAGAGAATATGATGAAATTCCTTGGAGTTCTTGCTGCGGATGGTTACGGAGAGGCAGCGGGAATCAGCTGTGAAGATTCGATTTCCGGAAAGCTTACCTGTAATCTTGGAGTGGTTTTCATGAAGGAAGGAAAGCTGCGTGCAGAAGTGGATATTCGTTATCCGGTAAGTATGCATCAGGATGATTTCCTGCCGAAGCTTCTGAAATTGGCAGAAAAAGCAGGTTTTGTACCTGTTGAGGTGAGGGATGACCCGCCATATTACATGGAAAAAATCATCCTTTTGTAAAGGTGTTGATGGACGCCTGGAAGGAAAGTTCCGGTCGTGCAGGTGAGCCGTTTGTAATGGGAGGCGGTACCTATGCACGGAAAATCCCGAATGCGGTTGCCTTTGGACCGGGACAGCAGAGAGATTTCAGAATTCCGGGATTGCCGGATGGACATGGAAACGGTCATTGCGCAGATGAGGCGGAAGCAGCAGAAAATCTGAAAAATGCGGTGAAGATTTATGTTGAGGCACTGATTCGGGTGGATCAGTGGATTGGGAAACAGAAAGAAAATAAATTTTTATGATATAAGGAGAAAAATCATGAGAAAGTTTCAAATCAGTGAAAAAGTAATGGATGTATCTCGAATCGGGCTGGGATGTATGAGAATTACCGGTCTTGGCGGTGAAAAAGAGGTAAGAGAACTGATCGACAGTGCGATGGAAAGCGGTATTAATTTTTTTGACCATGCAGATATTTATGCAGGCGGAGAAGCAGAGGAGATTTTCGGAAATGCGCTGACTCCGGGACTGCGTGAGCAGATGGTTATTCAGACAAAGTGTGCGATTCGTCCGGGTGTGTGCTACGACTTTTCCAGGGATTACATTCTTCAGTCTGTAGACGGAAGCCTGAAACGTCTGAAGACAGATTATATTGATATTCTTCTTCTGCATCGTCCGGATGCACTGATGGATCCGGAGGAAGTGGCAGAGGCTTTTGAGATTCTGGAAAAGTCAGGAAAAGTACGGGCATTTGGCGTGAGCAATCATAATCCCATGCAGATCGAACTGCTGAACAGCTATTGCGGAGGGAAAATCTGTATTGATCAGATGCAGTTTTCCGTAGCACATTGTCCGACCATTGATGCCGGATTGAATGTGAATATTCACAATGATGCAGGATGCAATCGTGATGGAAGCCTGATTGAGTACAGCAGACTGAAAAAAATGACATTACAGGCATGGTCACCGTTCCAGTATGGTATGTTTGAAGGTACGTTTATCGGAAGTCCGAAATTCCCGGAACTGAATGCAGTTCTGGATCGTCTGGCAGAGAAATATCAGGTGACACAGAATGCCGTTGCGATTGCATGGATTCTTCGTCATCCGGCTGGAATCCAGGCAATTGTGGGCAGTACAAACAAAAAAAGGATTCAGGAAACCGCTAAGGCAGATGCAGTGCAGATGACCAGAGAAGAATGGTATGAGCTTTATCTTGCTGCAGGAAAACAGCTGCCGTAAGAAGAGAATTGAGGTAAATGGAGGAGCATGATGGACAGTATAACATATCAGAGTTATCTGGAAATACTGCATGAAGAACTTGTTCCGGCGCTTGGCTGCACGGAACCGATTGCAATTGCGTTTGCGGCGGCAAAATCACGGGAGATTCTTGGCGAATTTCCGGAACATATGGACATCTATTGCAGTGGGAATATTATTAAAAATGTAAAAAGTGTTACCGTGCCGAATTCCGGAGGAATGCGCGGAATTGAATCTGCTGCGATTCTCGGTGCTGTGGGAGGACGGGCAGAGAAGGAGCTGGAAGTTCTGGAAACTGCAGATCAGGAGGATTGCGAGAAGACCCGTCAGCTCCTTAAGGAAAATTTCTGTACGTGCCATTTACAGGAAGGGGTTTCCAATCTTTATATCCGTGTGGAGTGTGCAGGAAAAACGCACAATGCGGCTGTTACGATTGAAGGAACGCATACGAATATTGTCCTGATTCAGAAAGACGGTGAGACTCTTTTCCAGAAAGAGGAAAAATCCGAATCGGGTGATGCGCAGAGTGAGGACAAACGGAATCTTCTGAATGTGGCGGATATTCTTACCTTTGCCAGTGAAGTACGGATGGAGGATATTCAGGATATTATCGGTCGTCAGGCAGAGATGAATATGGCGATTTCTGAGGAAGGTTTAAAAAATCATTATGGTGCAGAAGTGGGAAGAACGTTGCTTCGGGCTTATGGGGATGATGTCCGTGTCCGGGCAAAAGCACGCGCAGCCGCCGGCTCAGATGCCCGTATGAATGGCTGTTCCATGCCGGTAGTGATTAATTCAGGAAGCGGCAATCAGGGAATGACATGTTCTCTTCCTGTCATTGAGTATGCACAGGAACTGCATACATCGAAAGAGCAGATGTACCGTGCACTGGTGGTCAGCAATCTTGTGTCCATTCATCAGAAAAAATATATAGGAAGTCTTTCTGCATACTGCGGTGCAGTCAGTGCAGCGTGCGGCGCAGGAGCTGCAATTGCATGGCTGAACGGCGGAGATTATGAAGCGGTATCAAAAACCATTACCAATACGCTTGCCAATACAGGCGGAATTGTCTGTGATGGGGCCAAGTCTTCCTGTGCTGCCAAAATTGCGTCAGCGGTAGATGCCGCGATTCTGGCCTATACCTTGGAACAGGATGATCACAGTTTCCTTCCGGGAGAGGGCCTTGTGCGTGACAACGTGGAGGATACGATCCGGGATATGGGATATGTGGGAAGAGTTGGAATGAAATCTACGGATGTAACGATTCTGAATCTGATGATCGAACAGACGGAATCCGGGAAATAAAAGTTTTATATTGATTGGAAAGAAAGTTAATGAAAGAAACGTATTAAGAATACAGGGAATCCCTCATGACGTGCAAGTTCATGGGGGATTTTTTTGGATAGTGACAGCGGGATAGCATATGTGTAGTTTATAAAAGTCGAAGCAGCCATTAATATTGTTTGTGATATTCTTACAGAAATGCTATAATACCTGTATTGCAAATTTTTATTAAGAAAGGCGGCGTATGATATGGATCCAATGGAGCGGCAGAAACAGCTGCGTCAGGCAATGAATGCAAAAATGATACTTTTTGCCGGCGGTATTTTTCTGATTTTTACAGCGGTAACATCAACCATTATGTATGGAGTCAATTTTTTTACAATTGCGTATGAGGCGTCTAAAGGCACCAGTGAATGCGTGGATATTTTGAAAGAGGCAGGAATCAGCATCGGGCTTGCACGAGGTGTGGGAATTTGTTTTCTGGTAGTGGGAGTCTGGGAAACAACTGTCGGACTGTGGGCGGTAAGAAGTAATAACAGGATAGACAGATCTCTTAAGACTTTCCGGCTGATTCTTTCTCTTCTTGTTGTGGAAGTGGTGATGCAGGTATTCCTGTTTGCAGTTCGTATGATGAATCTGGGAATGTTGTTCACGGCAATTGCCATTCCGCTGTTTCTGCTGTGGGGTGCAGGAAGATACCGTAAAATTGCAAAAGCAGAACCGGAACGGGTCTATGCAGTGAAACCGGCAAAAAAAATAGTACAGAAACCGACAGCAGCAGCTCCGAAGAAGAAGAGTATTCATGAAAGAGCAGTCATGCAGGCGAGACTTCAGGAGGAACCTGAGGAAGAGGAAAACGGGGCTGAAGACAGCGATGTGACAGAAGTCAGCAGCGATTTATCAGAGAATCACAGTACTGTATCAGAAGATGACGATACGGTATTAAAGTCCGAATAATACTATGAATAGCGGCTGTTTTTCGAGAAAGACAGAATATTCAAAAAATATTGATAAAAGCAATTGACAAATAAAAAGATATTATGTAAAATATCTACATAAACAAAAAACAGGACGAAAAATAACAATGGCGTGACAAATCAGATATCAGAATCAGATTGGGTTACGCCTTATTTATTTTAAGATCTGAATAAGAAAGGAGATTCAAGATGAAGAAAAGAATTTTTGCAGCATTTTTAGCAATGGCTATGGTGGGTTCCATGACAACGGGAGTTATGGCATCTGAAGGCGACAAGACTGAAATTAATGTCATTGCAGCAGAGTACGGTCAGAACACAAAAGAATGGTGGGCAAATTTTGTAGATTCTTTTAATACAGACAACCCTGACATTAATCTGAATGTAGAAGTTGTTTCCTGGAACGACATTTATACTGTAGTAAACACCCGTATCCAGGGAAATAATGCACCGGATATTCTGAATATCGACGTATTTGCAGATTATCAGGCTGACGGACTTCTTCTTCCGGCACAGGACTACGTTTCTGAAGAAACCTATGCAAAAATGTATCCTTCTTTCCTGGAACAGTCTGTAGTGGACGATGTTGTATGGGCAGTTCCGGACCTGGCTTCCGCACGTGCGATGTATTACAACATAGACATTCTTGAGGCAGCAGGTGTAGAAGTTCCGACTACGTGGGAAGAACTGACCGCTGCATGTGAAGCAATCAAGGCTTATGATGACAGCATTTATCCATGGGGTATTGATATGACCACAGATGAAGGTCAGGCAGCTTTTGCTTACTATACCTGGAATAATGGCGGTGGATTTGTGGATGAGAACGGTGACTGGGCTCTGAACAGTGATGCGAACGTAGAAGCAATCGAATATGCGATCGGACTTGTAAACTCCGGTTATACCAACGGTGATCCGGCAAATGATACCCGTTATGACCTTCAGGATATGTTCGGAGCAGGCCAGGTGGCTATGGTAATCGCACCGAACAGCTTACCGACCTACATTGCAGATGGCGGACACGAAGTGAACTATGGCGTGGCAGCTATTCCGTCTAACGGAACAGAATCCGTATCTGCAGGCGTTATGGACCGTTTCATGTGCTTTGACAACGGATATACAGATGAAGAACTTGCAGCCATCACTAAATTCTTCGATTATTTCTATGATGATGCACGTTACTCTGACTGGGTACTGATGGAAGGCTTCCTTCCGGCAACTGAGGCAGGCGGCGAAGCAGTTGCAGCTGCAGACGAGAGCATGGCTGCATGGGTTGACATTGTAGGTTCCAGCAAATTCTATCCGACAGCAAAAGCTGAATGGGCAGATGTAAAACAGGGTGTTATCGATGTGGAACAGAGAGCACTTCTTGGTGAAGATGTGAGAGAACTGTTAGACGAACTTCAGGCTGATATTGCAGGCTGATAAACAGAAAGAATAAGATAAATTTCACGAAATGATAACCTAGAGCCGGGCTAAGAAGGTCCGGCTCTTTGTACAGGTGAGTTTGGAACTGGTGGTGAAATATGAAAAAAAAGAAAATTCTGAGGGCAGTCGGTCCGTATATCTGGCTGTTGCCAAGCATATTGCTAATGATAGTATTTATCCTGTTCCCGATTTTTGAAGTGTTCCGTACATCGTTAAGCGAAGTGAGCAGATCAGGTCTGATCAAAGGTTTTGCCGGTCTGGACAATTTTGTAAAAGTTGTGAAAAGCTCCAGCTTTGGAATGGTTCTGAAGAATACGCTTGTATGGACGATCGTGGTAGTAGGATTATCTACCCTGATAGGAGTTGTGCTGGCGCTTGTTCTGAATAATGAATTCCGCGGAAGAAAAGTGGTTCGCGCGATCATTGTATTTCCATGGGCAACTTCCTTGATTATTCAGGCAAGTGTCTGGAAATTTATTATTGATGGAGATTATGGTACATTGAACACTCTGCTGATGAAACTGGGAATTATCAGTAAAGCTGTGAACTGGACTCCTTCCCCGGCTGCTTATTTTGCATGGGAATGCTGGGTAGGTATTTTTGTAACGGTACCTTTTGTAACATTTTGTGTACTTTCCGGACTGCAGAGTATTGATGATTCTTATTATGAAGCAGCGATAGTAGATGGTGCAGGATTCTGGCAGAAACTGTTTAGAATCACCCTGCCGCTTGTGAAATCTTCTCTTACAGTCAGCACCGTACTGAACATTATTTATGTATTCAACTCCTTCCCGATCGTATGGACGATCACGAAGGGCGATCCTGCGAACAGAACGGATACACTGGTTACATATCTGTATAAGCAGGCTTTCTACAAAGGAAGAACCGGCGAAGCAGCAGCAATTTCCGTAATCGGCTTTATGATTTTGTGTATCTGTGCCTCTGTTTATATGGTGGTATCTTTGAGAAAGGAGGAGCAGGATGAGTAAGACAAAAGAGAAAAAATTCATAAAAAAAGCGCGTACACCTAAAGAAAAAGCGCTTCGCGTACTGCTTTATGTATCTGTGATCATTGTATCGATCATTACGCTGTATCCATATTTTGCAATGTTTACCACTGCTCTCAAATCCCGTGCGGAGATTTATGCCATGAAGGGTACCGTCTTTCCGATTGAATGGGAATGGAAGAACTTTACGGATATCTGGAGTCTGGCGCCTCTGACAAGGTACTTCCTTAACTCGATCATTGTGGCAGGAGGAGCTACGGCGATAGCAATTATCTGTGGAATTCCAGCGGCGTATGCATTGTCCCGTATGAAATTCAAGGGCAAAAAGTTTTTCCTTGGCCTGGTAATCATCTCCCAGATGTTTGCTCCGGTAGTACTTCTGGTTGGTATCTATAAGGTTATGAGTGTCCTTCATCTTACAGATACACTTCTGGCACTTGTTTTTGTAAATGCTGCATTTAATCAGGCGTTTGCAATCTGGCTTCTGAGAGGAACTTTTATGTCGATTTCTCCGGAAATGGAGCAGGCTGCGACGATTGACGGATGTAATCAGCTTCAGGCAATGATCCGAGTTCTGATTCCGGTAGCAGCTCCAGGTATTGTGACAGCCCTTATTTTTGTGTTTATCAATGCATGGAATGAGTATACGGTTGCATTGACGCTGATTTCCAGCGATCTGCTGAAACCGCTGACCGTTGGTATTACAGTATTTAACGGCTATAATATGATTGAGTGGCAGTATCTGTTTGCTTCTTCTTTATTTGCAACCATACCTGTTGTGATTCTGTTTGTCTGCATTGAAAAGCATCTGGTAGGCGGACTGACTTCCGGTGGTGTGAAAGGATAGAGTGTGTTTGAAAATTGCTTTCCGACAGATGCGCGTCACAATTTGCGGGAATATGGCTGTGTATCGTTTGGATTAAGATATGTTGAGAAATAAGGGACTTCTGTGAAGCAGTGAAGGCAGTAACTGTGACACAGAAGCTCTTTTTTTATGAAAGATGATTTGTCAGAATTTATAAAATGCATTTTTGTCAGGCTTCTGAAAATGTACTCTTTCAGAAGGCTATAAAATTTATTTCAGTCAGGAGCTTAAAAAATGATTGCCAGAGAAAGAATAATGTTATAAGTTATACATATGTGAATTTCAGTATATTGGGTGCAGAAGCAAAACGATATACTTTGGTGTGTTTGAGAATGATTTGGTGCAGATATTTCAAATACGCTCCGGAACAGAGGTACAGAAAATTATGAGGGATATGACAGAAGGGTCGCCTCACAGTCATTTATGGAGATATGCGCTGCCGCTTCTTCTGGGAAACTGGCTGCAGCTGGCATATAATGCAGTGGATTCCATAATTGCAGGACGTTTTATCGGAAAAAATGCGCTTGCAGCAGAAGGAATTGCAAGTCCGGTCATGAATCTGGTAATCCTTGCAATTACAGGATTGTGTATTGGTGCGGGCGTGCTCATGAGCGAATATTTTGGCGGAAAAGAATGGGAACAGCTGCGTCAGTCTACGGCAACTATGCTGCTTTGCGGCACCGGTGTATCTGTGGTCGCGGCGGTTTTGTGCATAGCGGGTACACCGGGGATTTTGAAATGGATGGCTGTGCCGGAAGAAATTTATGATATTACGGTTATCTATTTGAGAATCATTTTTCTGGGAATGCCATTTACATTTTTGTATAATGCATTGGCAGCCGGTCTGAAAAGTGTGGGAGATTCCAAAACTCCGCTGAAGTTTCTGGCTTTTTCCGCAATTCTGAATGCAGTTCTGGATCTAATCTTTCTTGGGATGTTTGGTTTCGGAATTGTATGCAGTGCAGTTACGACAGTTGCTGCGGAAGCTTTTTCTGCAGTGCTTGCCTGCTGTTATATGCTGAAAAATGTGAAGGAACTCTGGCCCAGCAGAGGACAGTGGAAAATCGATCGCAGCATTTCATGCGGTAACGAGAGTGGATGACTTTGCATGTATACCGGAGCAGGGAATTGCTTTTTCTATTTCCACTTATATTGCACAGAACAGAGGAGCGGAGAAATATGACAGGATCAGAAAGGGATTCCGTGCGGGAATCCGGCTGGAAGTCTGTTATTGGCTGTTGATCGGGACTGCGGCGGCTGTTTTTCGGACACCTGTAACCGCCCTTTTTGTGACAGGAGAGGGAGCGGATGAGGTGATCCATCTGGGAAGCAGATATCTGATGTATATGTCTGTATTTTATCTCTGGCCTGCCCTTACCAACGGATTTCAGGGATTTTTCCGCGGGATGGGCAAAATGTATACGACCATTCTCGGAACTGCCATACAGATTTCCATCCGCACGCTGTGTACCTGTCTGCTGGCGCCGTCTATGGGGATTACGGGGATTGCATTTGCCTGTGTGATCGGCTGGTCTGTAATGCTGATGTTTGAAATTCCGTATTATTTTGTGACATGCAGGAAGATTTTAGGAAAGAAAGGAACAGTTCATAATGAAAACACTGATTTTTAACGGGTCTCCAAGAGTAAAGGGAGATACGATGAGTCTGATTAATATGGTGACAGAGAATATCAAAGGGGAATACAAGCTTGTCAATGCCTACAGGTGTGATATTTCTCCCTGTGTGGACTGCAGATACTGCTGGAAGCACAGCGGATGTGCCATTCAGGACGAAATGCAGAGTGTTTATGATTATATTCAGGAGTGCGATAATATTGTGATCGCATCCCCGCTTTATTTTTCGGAACTGACCGGAAAGCTGCTGGATGTGGGAAGCAGACTGCAGACATACTTCAGTGCCAGCTTTCTGAGAAAGGAAAAATGTATCGCAAAGCCGAAAAAAGGTGCGGTTCTGCTGGTTGGCGGCGGAAGCGGAGGGATGGATAAGGCATACGATACGGCCTGCATTCTTCTTCATGATATGAACTGCCGCGACATCCGCAAAGTCTTCTGCAATCATACGGATGACGTTCCGGCTGCGCAGAATGAGCAGGCTATGGAGGAACTGAGGGAAATTATCCGGTATTTTAACGGTGGAGAGTAAATTTTGTTGATGGAAACAGTAATATAGGGGGATAGATTTGTGCAAGATGTAAGCACGAATGCATAAAAAAGCTAATAAGATAGAGGAGTTGACTAAAAAGAGCGCTTTGCAGCGTTCTTTTTTTGTAAGAATATGAGGTATTTTGAAAAAAAATATGGTATACTTAGGTTTGTTTATATCAACGACAGGAAAGGAGACAAGAATGTATCTGCTGTATTTTTTGTTATGGGTTATTTTTAACGGGAACTTTACACTGGAAATATGCATATTCGGAATTGTGATCGCTGGTGCGATTTTTGCATTTACCTGTAAATTTATGGATTACAGCGTGGAAAAAGAAAAGCAGAATTACCGGAAAGTGTTTAAATTTCTGCGATATGTCTGTGTGCTGATCATGGAAATTGTGAAAGCAAATTTTGCCGTTATTCACATGATTTTGTCAGAAAAAGAAGAAGCGGAACCTGCGCTGGTAAGTTTTCAGTCGGACATGAAAACACCTGTAGGCAAGGCCCTTCTGGCAAATGCCATTACGCTGACACCTGGCACCATTACGGTATCTCTGGAGAATTCCGAATTTGTCGTACACTGTCTGGATGATGATCTTGCTGTGGGAATGGCGGACTCCGTTTTTGTACATCTGATTTCAGATCTGGAAAAAGACAAATAACTGCGGGAGCAGAAAATAGTGAGAGAAAAGTCTTTCAACAATATAAGAATGCCTGCGTAAACAGACATTCGTGTTTGAAAAATAATAAAAGAGGAGGAAGCATTATGGAAGATACATCGACTGTTCTCGGACAGGCTTATTATGTTCTTTTTACTGCAGCATTGATATTTCTGGCAATCATGGTTGTGCTGTGCCTGATCCGTGCGATCATCGGGCCGAAAGTCGCAGACCGTATCGTTGCCACCAATATGATGGGAACGATGATCATGGTTATGATCGCCATTCTGGCACTGATGATGCAGGAAGGGTATCTGGTGGATATCTGTCTGATCTATGCGATGATCAGTTTTCTGGCAGTTGTCTGTCTGACAAAAGTTTACCTGGGTGTTTATCAGGAGAAGAAAATAGAGGAGGCGAAGAAAAATGGCAGTGATTGAGTGGATTCGTTTCCTTGCCGGGGCAGCACTTCTGCTGTTCGGACTTGGGATTTTTGCAATTGAAATGATAGGCGTTTTCCGGTTCCATTACGTTCTGAACCGGATGCATGCGGCTGCCATGGGGGATACACTGGGTATCGGTTTTTCTATAGTGGGTTTGATGATTATAAGCGGATGGAATTTTACCACTCTGAAATTGTTTCTGGTGATTGTGTTTCTGTGGTTTTCTTCTCCGGTATCTTCTCATCTGATCGCCCGACTGGAAGTGACCACGAATGAAGATACGCAGAAACATTACCGTGAAATGCCGCTGAAGGAACTGGAAAAAGAAAAAGCACAGAAGGAGGAGGCGTAATATGCAGATTTTCACCTGTATTTTGCTGGGCTTTCTGGTAGTCTGTGCAGTGTCGGTAAGCTTTTCCAAAAACCTGCTGAATTCGATTCTGATCTTTATGTCCTACAGTCTTGTGATGTCAGTGATCTGGATACTTCTGGAATCTCCGGATCTTGCCATTACAGAGGCCGCAGTGGGCGCCGGAATTACCAGTGTTCTGTTTTTTATCACGCTGAAAAAAATTCATGCAATCATGAAGTCGTATGAGGAGGAAAAGGATGAGTAAAAAAGTGTCAGAAAAAGATTTTGAGCGTACTTTGTCCTTTCGGATAAAACAGTGGCTGGACGGTTCCCGGGATCTTCTTCTGGACAACGTGGAAATGAAGCCTCAGAAGCCGTTTACAGAAGATAAAATTACGGTGATCAAAAGAAGAAAAGAGAAGAAACAGACGTTTGAAAAAGTCTACGATCTAAAAAATAACCCGGAGGTCCGTATTTTCCGGAAGGTATATAGGATTTTCAGTGTTTTGTTCTGTCTGTTTCTGGTGACGATGCTTCTGACTGCAGTATCCAATCTGCCAAGTTTCGGAAATGCATCCAATCCGGTAAACAATGAAGTTTCAGAACGGTATATCGAAAATGGTCTTCAGGAAACGGGAGCTGTGAATCTTGTAACAGGAATGATTCTGGACTACAGGGCTTTTGATACACTGGGAGAGTCTCATGTATTATTTATTGCGACCTGTACGGTGCTGATCCTTCTGCGCATCGACGGGGACAAAAAGGGCCGGAGCGGTATGGGATACAGTATGGAAAATGACCGGATCTATGAGCCCAAAAATGATATCATTCTTCAGACGGTTGCGAGAATCCTGGTTCCGCCGATTTTTATTTTCGGAATTTATATCATTCTGTGCGGACACCTGGGACCGGGCGGTGGTTTTTCCGGAGGAGCCGTGATTGGAGCCGGGCTGATTCTGTACCTGAATGCTTTCGGATTTGAAAAAACAGAGCGCTTTTTTACCCAGAAGACCTACCGGAGAACCAGTTTCTGTGCTTTGGCATGTTATGCTCTGGCAAAAAGTTATTCTTTCTACACCGGTGCCAACCACATTGAGAGTGTGATCCCTCTTGGTACGCCCGGTGCGATTTTGAGCAGCGGTCTGATCCTGATTCTGAATATCTGCGTCGGAATCGTTGTGGCAGGAACCATGTATACGTTTTATGTTATGTTCCGGAAAGGAGCTTATTGATATGAATATTGCAAATCTTTTCACCAATTATGAAGAGGCGATTGCAATGATCCTTTTTGGAATCGGCTTTTCGAATCTGCTTCTGCAGAGAAATCTGATCAAAAAAATCATCGGGCTGAATATCATGGATACAGCCATGTATCTGTTTCTGGCATTGAAGGGATATGTTGACGGACACAAGGCACCGATCGTGACAAACGGTGTACAGAGTGTGGATGCCTATATCAATCCCATTCCCAGCGGTCTGGTTCTTACCGGTATTGTTGTGTCCGTATCGGTTACAGCTCTGATGCTTTCTCTGACGATCCGACTTTACCGGAGATATCATACGCTGGATCTTGACGAGATTTCCACAAAACTGAAAAAGGAGGGATTGTGATGCAGTTTGTACAGAATTTTCCGTTTATGACGATTATCCTTTCCCTGTTTTCCGGTCCTCTTTCTTCGATTCTGGACGGGAAAAAAGCCAAACGCGTCAATCTGGCGGTGATGTCGCTGATTACGGTGATGTCCTGTGCGGTGCTGGTTTTTGTGATAAATTCCGGAAGTGCTTATGTTTATACAATGGGACATTTTCCGGCTCCCTGGGGAAATGAGATCAGGGTGGGAGTTCTGGAAGCATTTATGGCAGTTTTTTTCTGTGTTATCATGCTCCTTTGTGTCATTGGCGGTGTCTATGAAAGGGAACAGGAGCTGGAGGATACCAAGCAGAATCTGTATTATGTGATGGTCAATCTGCTTTTGTCTTCTCTGCTTGCGCTGATCTATACCAATGACCTGTTTACCGCGTATGTGTTTGTGGAAATCAATACGATTTCTGCCTGCGGATTGATTATGATCCGGCAGAACGGCCGTACACTTGAGGCGGCGACCAGATATATGATCATGAGTCTGATGGGGTCCGGTCTTCTGCTTCTTGGAATCTGTTTTCTGTATGATCTGACAGGGCATCTTCTGATGAGCAATATCAGAGAGCAGGTGCAGCTGCTTCATCAGGCCGGTGAATATAATATTCCGCTTCTGGTATCACTTGCTTTGATTTCCGTAGGTCTGGCGATCAAAAGTGCGCTGTTCCCGTTTCATGCCTGGCTTCCGGACGCTTATGGATATTCCACACTGTCCTCTGCCGCAATCTTATCTTCTCTGGTTTCCAAAGGATACATTTTCCTTCTGGTCAAGATTTTCTTCCGCGTGATCGGATTTGGAATCGTGCGGGACAGCAAAGTGGTGAATGTGCTGTTTGTGTTTGGTGTTGCAGGTATGATCATGGGATCTGTAAATGCGATCCGGGAGAATAATATCCGCAGAATGATCGCATATTCATCGGTTGCCCAGATCGGTTATATTTATATGGGATTTGGTCTTGGAACGACTGCCGGCGTGATTGCGAGTCTTTATCATGTTCTTTCTCATGCAGCTACAAAATCACTGCTCTTTGTGGCAGCTTCCGGTATCACGGATGCTTCCGGGGATCATACGGAATTTCTGGAACTGACAGGAGCAGGGTATCGAAATAAACTGGCAGGTGTGGCGTTTACGGTAGGCTCGCTTTCCATGGTCGGCGTTCCCATGTTTTCCGGATTTATTTCTAAGCTGCTTTTTGCTCAGGCAGGTATGGAGAGCATGCACAAGATGCTGCCGACTTTGATCGCTCTTGCGATCAGTACGATTTTGAATGCAGTATATTTTATGAAAACAGTGATCCGGATCTATACACCTGTTCCGGCAAAAGTTCTGCAGAAAAAAGAGTACCGGTGTATCTCTATGAAGGAACAGCCGTGTAAGTCGACAGCGCTTGTTTTCTTTATTATCCTGAACATGCTTCTCGGCCTCAGCTCGGAACCGGTTATCGGACTGCTTCGAAGCGGTCTTGCAATGTTCGCTTAAGATATCTGCATAGGAGGAAAAGAATATGAATGGTTGGATTTTGCTGCCGGTATTTCTGCCGGTGATCGCCGGGATTTTTCTGCTGCTGATGTCG
Source organism: Blautia sp. HCP3S3_G3 (assembly GCF_052063365.1). NCBI lineage: Bacteria > Bacillati > Bacillota > Clostridia > Lachnospirales > Lachnospiraceae > Blautia > Blautia sp. HCP3S3_G3. Next base: position 56,434 of record NZ_JBQHXR010000010.1, read on the forward strand.
TCCTGCGAACGCCGCCGTCTGCATCAGGCTGCGGGTACGGTATTGGTCATTTCCGCATTGCTGGTATTGCTGGCAGCCTGGACCGGAGAAAAAAGTGTAACACTGTTTTATCTTATGAAAGACATTCCTGTGTATTTTCATATTGACGGTATCAGCAGGATTTTTGTCACTTTCACAAGTATTGTGTGGGTGTGCGTGGGAATTTATGCGTTTGTTTATATGGAGCATGAAGGAGCAGAAAAAAGGTTTTTCGGATTTTATCTCATGGTATATGGGGTATTGGTGGCTCTGGAATTTTCGGGAAATCTGGTAACGATGTATTTTTTTTATGAGCTGATGACACTGACATCAGCGCCGATGGTGCTGCATAATGGTTCCCGGGAAGCAATTATGGCAGCTCTGAAGTATTTGTTTTATTCCCTGTGCGGAGCCTATATGGGGTTGTTCGGTATTTATTTCCTGTATCAGAATTGTGATACTCTGACATTTACGCCTGGAGGAACACTGAATCCCGCTCTGGCGCAGGACCACAGGACAATTCTTCTGATTGCGGTTTTTGCCATGCTTGTGGGCTTTGGCGCAAAGGCCGGTATGCTGCCGCTTCATGCATGGCTTCCGGCAGCCCATCCGGTAGCGCCTTCTCCGGCATCCGCAGTGTTTTCCGGAATTGTGGTAAAAGCGGGTGTGCTTGCTGCTATCCGTACGGTTTATTATGTGGTGGGACCGGATTTTATCAGAGGAACCTGGGTGCAGACTGCGTGGATGGTACTGGCACTGGTTACGGTCTTTATGGGATCGATGATGGCTTATCGGGAACCTGTTTTCAAAAAAAGACTGGCATATTCCACGGTGAGTCAGATTTCCTATATTCTATTCGGCCTGTCTCTGCTGACACCGATGGGAATGACAGGAGCGCTGCTCCATACCGTATTTCATGCATTTATCAAAAGTGCCCTGTTTCTGACTGCAGGAGTGTTTATTTTTGAATGCGGCAAGGCCAGAGTCAGTGAACTGACAGGAATTGGAAAACGAATGCCGAAAACGATCTGGTGCTATACCTTTGCATCTCTGGCGCTGATTGGTATTCCGCCTGCCTGCGGGTTTGTGAGCAAGTGGTATCTGGCGGAGGGCGCGCTGCATGCGGATGTGGGGATATTCGGATGGCTGGGACCGGTGGTACTGCTGGTCAGTGCACTGCTGACTGCGGGATATCTGCTTCCGGTAACGATGAAGGGATTTTTTCCGGGAAAAGGAAACGGAGAAAATTCCGGTATGAAGAAAGCATCTGTGGAGATTTCCGGAGTGCAGAACGGGATTACAGATGACAGAGATACTGGCAAAAAAGAGCCATCTTTGATGATGCTGATTCCGCTGGGGATTCTGGCAAGTCTGACCATCATTCTGGGTGTGCTGCCGAATCCGCTGATTCATTATATCAGTCAGCTGGTTTCGGGACTGATGTAGGAAGGAGGACGTGATAATGAGTGCAAATATAATGGTAGTAGCCGTTCTGCTTCCGATTGTTTTCGGGGTGCTGATTCCCCTGATTCCGTTTAAAACCCGCAGACATATGACCTGGTATGTGGAAGGTGTTGTCCTTCTTACTTCTGTGCTGGTGTGGGGACTTCTGATCTCTCAGCCGGACGGTTCTTTCGTTCTGTTCCGTTTCACCGGCAATCTGAGTGTCAGCTTTCGTCTGGACGGACTGGGAACCGTGTTTGCCGGAATCGTGTCTTCTCTGTGGCCGCTTGCCACCCTGTATTCTTTTGAATATATGAAACATGAGGGACATGAGAAATTTTTCTTTATGTTTTATGTCATTACGTATGGAGTGACTCTTGGAATCGCTCTGGCAGAGGATATTCTGACCATGTATTTCTTCTATGAAATGCTGAGTCTGGTAACACTGCCTCTGATCATGCATACGCTGACGAGAGAAGCAATACTGGCCAGCCGGACATATCTGTATTATTCTCTGGGCGGTGCGGCGTTTGCGTTTATCGGAATGATTTTTATTCTGACTTTTGGAACTACTTCTGTGTTTGTGCCGGGTGGTGTGATTGACACCACGGCACTGGGGGACAGACAGGGGCTGATGCTTCTGATCTATGTGCTGTGTTTCTGCGGATTCAGTGTCAAGGCGGCGATGTTTCCATTTTCGTCCTGGCTTCCCAAAGCCGGCGTGGCGCCTACTCCTGTAACAGCACTTCTCCACGCGGTAGCAGTTGTCAAAGCAGGAGCTTTTACGGTGATCCGGGTGACTTATTACAGCTTTGGTACAGAGCTTCTGCGGGGAACCTGGGCTCAGACGGTGGTGCTTGGCCTGACGATTTTTACGATTGTATACGGCTGCAGCAGAGCGCTGAAAGAAACGCATCTGAAAAGAAGATTAGCCTGGTCTACGGTCAGCAATCTTTCTTACATTTTGTTTGGTGCGGCATTGATGACACCGCTGGGGCTGGTGGGCGCGCTGAGTCACATGGTATTTCATGCGGTTATGAAAATCTGTTCCTTCTTCTGCGCAGGAGCGGTTATTTACAAGACCGGCAGAAATTATATTCATGAACTGAATGGATTTGGAAGGAAAATGCCGAAGGTATTTACTATTTTTACCATTTCCGGAATGGCGCTGATGGGCGTTCCGGGGCTGTGCGGTTTTGTCAGCAAATGGAACCTGGCAAAAGCTGCGGCTGCAAGTGAAAATCCTCTTGGTTATCTGGGAGTTGCGGCACTTCTGGTGTCTGCGCTGCTGACTGCCATTTATATGATGACCATTTCTCTGCGGGCATTTTTCCCGGGCAGAGATTTTGACTACGATATGATTTCTGATGTGGAAGATCCCAACTGGATGATGATTCTGCCGCTGGTGATTTTTGTCATTGCCATGTTTGTGTTTGGACTTCATTCAGAACCGGTGATTACAGCATTGGAATCGATTGCTGCGGCAATGAATTAAAGGAGGCGTAGAGAAAATGAATATCATGTTGGTAATTCTGGTATTTTATCCATTTCTGGGCGGACTCCTTTCTTATGCGGCTGGAAGATGCCGTGAGGAATACCGCGATTATGTGGCGGAATTTGTGGTGATCAGTGAATTTGCGCTGGCAGCAGTGCTGGCGGGAATGAGTCTTGGAGGCGGATGGGGAAATGTGGCTTCCGGGGAACTGTCAGGAGCCGGGAGTTCTGTGCTGGAACATGTCAGCGAGGGAGCTGCCAGGATATTTGCCCAGGTACACATCCCGGAAATCTGCGGATTTGGACTGCATTTTACACTGGACGGATTCCGTGTGATCTACAGTGTGATTGCAGCCCTGATGTGGATGATGACGACACTTTTGTCCAGAGAATATTTCCGTCATCACGAAAACAGGAACCGGTTTTATCTGTTTCTTTTGTTAACACTGGGAGCAACGATGGGAGTGTTCCTGTCAGCGGATCTGTACACAACGTTTATCTTTTTTGAAATTATGTCCTTTACTTCCTATGTCTGGGTGGCACAGGAAGAAAATGCGGAGTCTCTCCGGGCAGCAGCTACCTATCTGGCAGTTGCGGTGATTGGAGGTCTGGTGATGCTCATGGGACTGTTCCTGCTTTACCGGGAACTGGGAACCATGGTGATTTCCGAATTGCTGCCTGCAGCGAAGGCATGTGAGAATAAGGATGCACTTTATGCGGCAGGTGCCTGTATGCTTGTGGGCTTTGGTGCAAAAGCCGGAGCATTTCCGCTTCACATCTGGCTGCCGAAAGCACATCCGGTTGCACCTGCGCCGGCATCTGCTCTGCTTTCCGGTATTCTTACAAAAACGGGTATTTTTGGAATCCTGATCATCAGCAGCAATCTGTTTCTTCACGATGTAGCCTGGGGAAATCTGATTCTGGGAATCGGTGTGCTGACCATGTTCGGCGGAGCTTTGCTTGCAGTATTTTCCATTGACCTGAAGAGGACTCTTGCATGCTCCTCCATGTCACAGATTGGTTTTATACTGACAGGAGTGGGTATGCAGGGGCTGCTTGGAGAAGAAAATGCCATGGCTGTGCATGGAACATTTCTTCATATGGTGAATCACTCCATGATCAAGCTGGTGCTGTTTATGGCTGCGGGCGTGATTTTCATGAATGTACATGCGCTGAATCTGAATGAGGTTCGGGGTTTCGGAAGGAAAAAACCACTGCTGAAAGCGATTTTTCTGACAGGGGCACTGGCTATTGGAGGAATTCCGTTCTTTGGCGGATATATCAGCAAAACACTGATCCACGAAAGTATTGTGGAATACGGGGGCGGATGGGTGATGCGCGCTGTGGAATATATTTTCCTGTTCAGTGGCGGCCTGACGGTGGCCTATATGACGAAGCTGTATGTGGCGATTTTTGTGGAAAAGAACGCAAATGCTGAGGTGCAGCGGAAATTTGATCAGATGAAAAAATATATGAACCTGCAGAGTGGTCTGGCCCTGGGAATCAGTGCGGCTGTGCTGCTGATCTGGGGACTGTTTCCGCATACGATGATGGACCGGGCGGCAGAATTGGGACAGGGACTCATGAACCTGGAAGAAACAGGACATGTGGTAGCTTATTTCAGTCTGAAAAATCTTTCCGGAGCGCTGATCTCCATAAGCATCGGAGCGATTGTTTATCTGTTTGTGATCCGCCGTTATCTGGTGAGAAATCTTTCGGAGAAGAAGAACAGTGTGAAGTGCTATGTGGATGCATGGCCAAAGTGGCTGGATCTTGAAAATCTGATCTACCGGCCGGTACTTCTTCAGTTCCTGCCGTTTGTATGCGGGGTGTTCTGCAGAATCGCAGACAGTTTCCTGGAGCTTCTGATTGTTGCTCTGAGGAAGACGATTTATTCGGACAGTCCGCTGCCGCATGAACGGCCGGAGGGCAATGCGGTTACGGAATTTGTCGGAAGAGTTCTGAATGGAATCCAGAATCTGGGAAATCGTTTCTGGAACCGCAAAAAACCGGGAAAGAAGAATTATGTTCATCTGCTGGCTGTTCGGAATGAAGAGTTTAAAGAGACGAATATGATTATCCAGAGAAGTCTGTCGTTCGGACTGATGCTGGTGGGAATCGGACTTTGTCTGACATTGATCTATATTATCTGGTGGTAAGAAAGTCTGTCATGGTATGTAAAAAAACAGAGGGATGTTCAAGCTTGGGCATGAACATCTCTCTGTTTTTTATTGTGCTGTAAAACTTCGAAAAACGGATATTTATGCAGTTTTTACTATTGATGGATCTGAATGTTGTCTGCACACGGAATTAGCTGGTGAGGACCGGTAATTGGTGAAAACCGGTCATTTTTTATTGTGCGGAGCAGATGCAGATATCGTCTTATTGATCGTTCGAAAATCCCTGACTGCGTGAATTCCGATTTTGGTGATCTTTTTCAGATTAATGGAATTGGTTCCCCCCTGGCGCGGCCGGAAAGTGATGGGGATATATTTTACTGAGCAGTTCTGCTTGAGATAGATTACAGGAATCAGTACATTGGGGAGATTAAAACCATCAGGAATCAAATCAATATATTTTTTGAGTGTTTCTGCCTTCATCAAACGGAAAGGCGTGTTTGCATCCTGAACGGTCACTCCGAAGCAGAGACGAAGGACCAGCTTTAATGTTTTTGTCACAAAGATACGGGATGATCCATCCTGACGGCCTTTTCGGTTTCCGATTACCAGATCATAATGGTTTCGCTGAGTCCAGAATTCTTCAAATTCCCCGGGAAGTGTCTGACCATCGGAATCTGTCTGAAAAATGTAATCTGCGCCATGGATCAGGGCATAATGATATCCGTCAAGAATGGTGGGACCATGACCGCTGTTCTTTTTGGTGACTGCCTGTAAAAGAGGACGGGAGCTGGCACAGTCTTTGACTATTTTGTAGGTGTTGTCCTTGCTGCCGTCATCAATGATCACCAGTCTGGACTGTTGATTGGCATGATGTTTTTCAATGACGGGATACCAGTCCTCGATGACCTGGCGGATATTTTCCTCCTCGTTATATGCAGGAATGATGATATAAAGTGTGTCCATGGATTTCTGAGATTTTGCGGACGCCATTTTTACAATATGATCCTTTCTTATAAAAAGCTCTGGATTCCTGCATAAAATGCCGGAATCAGCAGTGCCGGGAGCATGTTGCCTACCGGGAATTTTTTGCCAAATGCAATGTTTATGCCGACACAGAAAATCAACGCGGAACCCACATAGGAAATATCAGAAATCAGCGCAGCACTCATAAAATCACCAAAAGCAGCTGCAGCGCAGGTGATGAGCCCCTGATAAAGAAACAGGGGAAGTGCGGAGAAGATGACACCCTTTCCCAGTGTGGAAGCAAAAATGATCACAATGACAAAGTCAAGGATTGCCTTGGCTGTGAGCGTGGAGTAATCGCCGGTCAGACCATCTTTGATGGATCCGACAATTGCCATGGCTCCGATGCAGATCACAAGTGTACAGGTAACGAAACCCTCGACAAAATGTGTATCATTTTCTGTATGTAATTTTCGTTTCAGAAATTCTCCGAAATTTTCGAGATGGGCTTCAATATCCAGAAGGCTTCCCGCAAGACTCCCAAGTACCAGAGAAAAAATCAGCAGCATCGTTCCCTGAGAAGACAATGTCCCGTCTTTGATGACCAGCATTTTTTCCATAACGCCGGCAGCTCCGATGAAAATTGTGGAAATGCCGCAGGCCTGCATGAGAATCTGGCTGTGTTTTTCCGGAATTCCTTTCTTTAAAGTGACTCCGATGAGTCCGCCGGCAATGACTGCGGCAGTATTGATGAGTGTACCTAATCCAAACATGGCTTCCTCACTTTATATGTTTTTAGTTTTGTGCATAGACATGTATGCAGGAGCAGATCTTTTGATATCACAGGAAAGTGCCTGGCATTTCCCTGTGATACAAAAAATATGTGAAAAACAAACTTTACATATTATACAAAAGTTCTTTGAGAAAGTAAAGTGACGGTGAGGACAGAATTAGGATGTTTTTGTTTGGTAAAAGAACCGTTTATTTTGTTATATAATCATTTTATGCTGTAGAGCGTGTTTGAAAACTGCTTTCCGGAAATTATTTATGGTGAGCGGCAAGCCATTCCAGAATGGTAACGGTTTTGCCATTGATTGTTACAGGGCTTCCGTCAAAGTCTTCCGTACAGCGGTTGTCCAGCATAGGAACCCATGCCCAGTGACCGACATATTCGAATGGCTTTCCGTCTTCCAGAAAATATTTGCCGGAAGGATCCGTAATATTGTCATAATAGGTAAAATGAACATCTCCGGCACCTGCTGCCATAATGCGCTGATAGGTGGGAAGTACATAATCTTCCGGTGCTACGACAGGGTCGTTTTTGGCATGGACAAACCAGATCGGGATTCCTGCCAGAGTGCGGATATCATCATCGCTCATGGCTTTGTCATACATAGCCTCACATACCGGATAAGCGGCAGCATATCTGTCAGGGTTGCGAAGAAGCATACGTACCGTCATAAAACCGCCATTGGAGCAGCCGCCGATATAGATTCGGGAGGTATCAATGTCCGAATGTTCTTTTACAAAGTCCCCGATCAATGCTTCCAGACCTTCGGTATACATGGAAATGCCTGTTGTGGTATATTCCCCGGAACCGTTGTCCATCCACATGGTAGGACACTGGGGAGCCAAAAGCAGTGCCTTGCCGAAGTAAGCCTGTATTTCCGGAGAAATCAGATTAACAACTTTGTTGCCGACAGCTGCGACGGCAGTGTCTTTGCCGCCTTCTCCTGCTCCATGAAGCCAGATGATGAGCGGAACCTTTTCTCCTGTTTCTGTTTCCGGTTCATAATATACATAAGAAAGAGGCATGTCCGGATGGGCGTGAAAGCCTTCTTTCAGCCATTCCCCATAGATGATGCGGTTGCCGTCATCCTGATCAAAAATCAGATCAGTCAGGGTACTTTCGGAAAGGATCAGAGGTTTCTGCTGAGTGATGGTATAGTGGAAGTTCACAAAAACATTGTGGTCACCGTCAAAACGGATAATAGATCCAAGATTATCACGAGGGTCGCAGTAAAGTTCCAGTGTCAGGTAAGTTCCGTCATTGCAGGAAGTTCCATTTTTGTCCGATGAATAAATGGCGGTAATTTTCCGTTCGCCTTCCATGGGATCTTCCATTTGTTCGCCCATAAATGCAGGCCATTCATAATCTTCGCCTTTGACAGAGGTGCGTTTGGCAAATACTGTAAACATGTCTGTTTCCAGATGTGCTCCTTTCAGAGATGTTCCGACATTGAGAATTACCTTGCTGACGTGCGGGCCAAAATCAAAAACTTCTGTGATGGTTTGATAGTGATGATTCATAATAATACCTCCGGAAATTTTATGGTTATTTGTTGTATGAGGAGGGATAAAAGTGGTTGCCTCCCATAATGCCTCAGCGCTTGTTTGAAAATTCATTACTGTCATCTGCGCACTCCCGTTTTGCAGGAAAGTAATTTTCAAACACACTCCAGGATTTTTCATGCAAGTATGAAAATTATGATATTAATTTTGTTATTATTATATATGTAACGGGTTTGTAAATAAAGAGGATTTTGCTGAAATTGTGTAAAGGAAAAAGGATTGAAAAAGCAGTGTGAAAAGGGACGTAAAAAGAAGGAGGGCCGGACCCTTGCGGAGTCCGGCAAGTATGAAAAAGAAAAAATAGTATGAGGAGTGGCGGAGGCCACATCCAAATTGTCTAATCTATGTAAAAAAGCTTTCGCTTTATTTGCTTAATAATATACCGTCCAAATGTGATGAAAGTGTGAGAAAGATTTGAAAAAAAGATGATGGTTTTCTAAAAAACTTCTAAAATGTGATGAAAACTATAAATGAGCAAATTTGAAAAATTTCCCGCAAAGTGGGGCGTGCATCTGTCGGGAATGAATTTTCAAACACGCTCTAGAGTCTGTTATATGCGGACAATAAGAAGCCTATAGACGATTAATGTCTGTACAGTGCACACAATTAATCATGAGTTTTGTTCACCTTTCAGTATTTGCTCATTTATAGATGAAAATATAATAGAAAATGCAATATAAAAATATGATATAAAATGTGATATAAGGCAGGACATTTTATAAAAGTGGTTGTATAATGATTTTACAATAGAGAGAGTAACCGGTGGGAGAGAGGAAAATGAGAGAACAGACAGAAGTAAAAAAACAGTATTTATTCAGTGACCGGGATCTGCGCAAATTAATTGTGCCATTGTTTATTGAACAGTTTCTGGCGATTTTTGTGGGGCTTGCGGATTCTATTATGGTTGCCTCTGTGGGAGAAACAGCAGTGTCGGCAGTTTCACTGATCGATACGATTATGGTACTCCTTATTAATATTTTTACGGCGCTTGCCACAGGCGGGGCAATCGTGGCCGGGCAGGCTCTGGGACGGAAGCATCAGGATGACAGCTGTGAGGCGGCGGAGCAGACATTACTTTTTGCAGCTGCTTTTTCTGTGATTATTATGGTACTTGTGTACGCGGGAAAATGGCTGATACTTCATGTGGTTTTTGGCAAAATCGAACCGGAAGTTATGACAAACTGCAATCTGTATCTTATGATTGTAACGGCATCGATTCCATTTCTTGCAGTATATAATACCGGAGCTGCCATGTACCGTGCTATGGGAGATTCCAGGACGCCTATGCTGATGTCGCTGGTGATGAACGGAATCAATCTGATCGGAAATGCCATTCTTCTTTATGGCCTTGGAAGGGGTGTGGAAGGAGCTGCGATTCCTACACTTCTGTCGAGAGTTTTTGCCGGAATCTGGATGCTTTTCCTGATCAGAAATCCTCAGAAAATCATTCATGTGCGTACGATTCTTGGCATTCGTCTGAAATGGCCGATACTGAAAAAAATCTTACATATCGGTATTCCGTACAGTATGGAAAACAGCATGTTCCAGCTGGGAAAAATTCTGGTATTAAGTCTGGTTTCCGGTTTTGGAACAGCTTCTATCGCGGCAAATGCGGTGTGCAACAGTGTCTGTGGATTTGCTATTCTGGGAGGAATGTCCATGGGATATGCATTGTCTTCCGTAAGTGCGCAGTGTGTCGGAAGCGGGGATTACGAACAGGTCCGGTATTATACCAGAAAATTGATGAGATACTCTTATGGCGGCGTTATCCTGATGAATATTATTATTGTAACAGTATTGCCTTTTATCATAGGAATTTATGGACTTTCACCGGAAACAGGCGAGATGGCACGGGAGATTATTGTGTATCATGCGGTGCTTGCGGTCCTGATCTGGCCGTTGTCGTTCACTCTGCCAAATACACTGAGAGCTGCAAATGATGTGGGATACTGCATGTGGGTTTCCATTATTTCCATGTGGATTTTCCGTATTGGCTTTAGTTTTGTACTGGGGAAATATATGGGAATGGGAGTTTTTGGCGTCTGGGTTTCCATGACGATCGACTGGGCTGTGAGAGGCGTGTTCTTTGTGATTCGTTATCGCGGAAAAACATGGGAGATGAAAAAGGTATAAAGGAAATTTTGCCGAAAGTGACGGGTGAGAAATCAAATGGGAGAATTGTTAAAAAATGTGGAAGCAAACGGCAGTAAAACCGCAATAAAACAATAGAAGCAAACGGCAGTAAAACTGCAATAAAACTGCAATAAAACAATAGAAGCAAACGGTTTTAAAAAAATGTTGTAAAATTTTCGGAGCTCCCTTATAATGATTGCAGAAACAGTATAAGAATAAAAAGAAATGCAGCAGAAACCTCTTTCCTGCGGCACAACTACTTTTAGGAGGAAGACGATGAAGAGAGAGACCGTTGTTGTACTTGACTTTGGTGGACAGTATAATCAGCTGATTGCACGCCGTGTCAGAGAATGCAATGTATATTGTGAAATTTATTCCTACAAGACAGACATTCAGAAAATTAAAGATATCCAGCCTAAGGGAATTATCTTTACAGGCGGACCGAACAGCTGTTACGAGCCGGATTCTCCGACCTATACAAAAGAAATTTTTGAACTGGGAGTTCCGATTCTTGGAATCTGCTATGGCGCTCAGCTGATGATGCACCTTCTTGGTGGCAAGGTTGAAAAAGCGCCTGTCCGCGAGTATGGTAAGATTGAAGTAAACGTGGATACCAATTCCAAACTCTTTACGAATGTATCTCCGAAAACCATTTGCTGGATGAGCCACAATGATTATATTTCCAAGGCTGCACCGGGATTTGAGATTTCTGCATGGACCAATGACTGCCCAGTAGCAGGTATGGAGAATATAGATAAGAATCTTTATGCAATCCAGTTCCATCCAGAAGTTCTTCATACGCAGGAAGGAACCAAGATGCTTTCCAACTTTGTTTACAATGTCTGCGGCTGTGCCGGTGACTGGAAAATGGATTCTTTTGTAGAAGATTCCATCAAATCTATTCGTGAAAAAGTAGGCAGCGGCAAGGTTCTCTGTGCCCTGTCCGGCGGTGTGGATTCTTCTGTTGCAGCAGTTCTTCTGTCAAAAGCAGTCGGCAATCAGCTGACCTGTGTATTTGTAGATCATGGCCTTCTCAGAAAAGACGAAGGTGATGAAGTAGAAGCTGTTTTTGGCCCGGAAGGTCCGTATGATCTGAACTTTATCCGTGTCAATGCCCAGGAAAGATTCTACAGCAAGCTTGCCGGTGTGACTGAGCCGGAGAAAAAACGTAAGATCATCGGTGAGGAATTCATTCGTGTATTTGAAGAAGAAGCCAAAAAAATCGGTGCTGTAGATTTCCTTGTACAGGGTACGATTTATCCGGACGTAGTTGAGAGCGGTGTAGGCGGCGAATCTACCGTCATCAAATCCCACCACAATGTGGGAGGCCTTCCTGACTATGTAGATTTCAAAGAAATCATCGAGCCTCTGCGCAACCTGTTCAAGGACGAAGTGCGCAAAGCCGGTCTGGAACTTGGCATCCCGGATTACCTTGTATTCCGTCAGCCGTTCCCGGGTCCTGGACTTGGTATCCGTATCATCGGTGAAATCACTGCTGAAAAAGTAAAAATGGTCCAGGAAGCCGATGCCATCTGGCGTGAAGAAATCGCCAAAGCCGGCTGGGACAAGAAAGTAAACCAGTATTTCGCAGCCCTGACCAATATGAGATCCGTCGGTGTCATGGGTGACGAGAGAACCTATGATTATGCCATCGCTCTGAGAGCCGTGACCACCACCGATTTCATGACCGCCGAGAGCGCAGAAATCCCGTGGGAAGTAATCGGAAAAACGACCAGCAGGATCGTGAACGAAGTGAAACACGTGAACAGAGTACTTTATGACTGCACGGGGAAACCACCGGCTACAATTGAGTTTGAGTAGCTTGAAAAATCGCGGAAAAGCCCATAAATAAAGGCTTTGCGGGGTGTCGAAAAGACCAAATGGAGTGCAAATGGAGTTTAAAAATTATTTTTTTCTCTTGTTTATATTCCAGATTCACCTGCAAATTTCGTGAAATCGGTTATTCTCATAAAATAAAATTAGAGTAAATATGAAGAACAGTTTGTTTTGATTGAAGTGATTTTCGTCAAGGCAGACTGTTTTTTTGTTGCCTGCATTTAGAAAACAGATACCACAGAAAGGTTCTTTACTTTCGATGAGCTTAAACTCCATGACACAGTAATCACACTGATGGAGAATTAAAAAACAAGAAAATTTGATAAATTTCGGAAAATGATGTCCGATTTTGCATCTGCCAGTACAGAGTATATGAAGAGATAAATATTCAAAACAGAGGAGGTACTGATTATGCAGAATAAATTATTTTTAAAGGCAGCCGATATATGTGAACTTCTGGAAGTAAAACAGACATCGGCTTATGAAATCATCGGAAATCTGAACAAGGAACTGGAAGAACAGGGCTACCTGACGCTTAGAGGAAAAGTTCCGACAAAGTATTTTGTGAAGCGTTTCTACGGAGTAGAAGATACTTGTGAGATTCCACAGGAAGAGGGAAAGGAATGGTTTCATGCGTAAGAGAAAAATGTATTTATCAGTGGAAGACATTGCAGAACTCTTTGGATTATCAGTTTCGTTTGCTTACCGGGTAGTGGAAAGAATGAATGCCGATCTGGCAAGCAAGAACTATTATGTGATTCTCGGTCGGGTGCCAACCCGCTATGTAGAGGACAAGATCTATGGTCTGGAACATGTTGAGCAGTATTTGAAGGAGGATAAAGCGGTATGAGTATGATGCAGGAAAAAATGTATATGGATGTGGATGATGTGTGTGCAATTCTTGGAGTTTCAAAAACTTATGCATATAGTCTGATGCGAGAATACAACAAAGAATTGAAGGCAAAAGGCTATATTGTAGTAGCTGGAAAAATCTCTACGAAATTCCTGGCAGAAAAGATTTATGGCATGAAAGTCGAGGATTAGCAATGGGGGTTTACAAAGAAGGAAAAAACTGGAAAGTACAGGTCTATTACAAAGACTGGCAGGGAAATCGGAAAAGAAAACAGAAAAGAGGATTCAGGACCAAGGGTGAAGCTAAAGAATGGGAAAGAGATTTCCTGCAACAGCAGAGCCAGGGTGTGGATATTGAATTTGGAAATTTTCTGGAGATTTATTACAAAGATATGGATGTCCGTCTCAGAGAAAACACTATGTACACGAAGCGATATATTATTGACCTGAAAATCAAGCCTTATTTTGAAAAGAAGATTCTCAGTGAAATTACGGTGGCAGACGTCCGTGCATGGCAGAATGAGTTGCTGACGTATAAGGATAAGAATGGAAAAGGATATTCTCCTACTTATCTGAAAACAGTGAACTGCCAGCTGACTGCAATCTTCAATTATGCAATGCGGTATTATAACCTGCAGGATAATCCCTGCAGGAAGGCAGGAGCGATTGGCAAGAGTAAAGGAGAACCGAAGGACTTCTGGATGCAGGAAGAGTTCAATGCTTTTCTGGAGACAGTAAGTGATAAGCCGGAGACAAGAATGGCGTTTCTTTTGTTGTACTGGACCGGAATGCGTATCGGTGAATTGCTTGCACTTACTTATAATGACATCAATCTTGAAGAGAAAACCATATCAATCAATAAATCTTATCAGAGACTGAAAGGAAAGGATATGATCACGCAGCCGAAAACTCCAAAGAGTATCCGTGTGATTACGATGCCGGATTTTCTTGCAGAGGAATTTCGGGAGTATTGCAGTCATTTGTATGGAATTATGAAAAAGGAAAGACTTTTTCGGTTTACCAAATCGCATATGGAACATTGTATGGCTACCGGAATCGAGCGGTCTGGTGTAAAGCGGATACGACTTCATGATCTCCGCCATTCCCATGCCAGTATGCTGGTTGATATGGGGGTGGCTCCATTGGAGATTGCAGAACGCCTTGGACATGAAAAGGTGGAAACCACGTTGAACACTTATTCACATCTGTATCCGTCTACACAGAGTAAATTAGCAGGTTTGCTAGATAAGAAACATGAGGAAGAGGAGGAATAAGCGATGGCTGGTGACAGACATGGAAAACACAACACAACGACCATTTCTTTTCGGGTGAATTCTTATGAAAAAGCAACAATTGAAGAACGAGTGAAAGTGAGCGGAATGAAAAAACAGGATTATATCGTCCGATCATGCATTTACAATCATGTATGTGTTGTTGGAAAGAAAGAAACAATTGAGATTATCCGGTCAGAAATGAAGGAAATGAGTTTGGTTTTGGAGGATGTGGCAAAAGATTTGAAGTCTGAAAAACCAGTTATTTCAGAACCGGTTCTTGATAGTATGACAGAACGGTATCTTGCATTTTTGGAAGCAGCATTATGGATGCTGAAAGGTTCAAGTTATTTATGGGAGGATAAAAAGGATGGAAGAGAAAGTAATGAAGGATTGTAAAGTGCTGGCATTGTGTTCACAAAAAGGCGGGGTTGGCAAGACAACAAGTTGCGTGAATCTGGCAGTCGGACTTGCAAAAGCAGGGAAGAAAGTGCTTGTGATTGACAATGATCCGCAGGGAAGTATGACAGCAAGTCTTGGGTATCATAACCCAGATGAATTACCAATCACACTGGCTACTATTCTGACAAAGATTGTAGAAGATGAACTATTTGAAAATACACTGGGAATTTTACATCACCAGGAAGGAATTGATTTGATTCCGGCAAACATCGAACTCTCTGGAATGGAAGTTTCACTTGTAAATATTATGAGCAGGGAACTTGTCTTAAAACAATATATAGAAAGAATGAGAGAAGAATACGACTATATATTGATTGACTGTATGCCATCACTTGGAATGCTGACGATCAATGCACTTGCCAGTGTCGATGCAGTTATTATACCTGTCCAGGCGGCTTATCTTCCTGTAAAGGGTCTAGAACAGCTGATACGGACGATAGGAAAGGTGCGAAGACAGCTTAACAAACAACTGAAAATTGGAGGTATATTGATCACAATGGTGGATAACCGAACGAACTATGCAAGAGATATATCTGATCTGATTTTTGATACATATGGAAACCAGATTAAGATTTTTCCACAGAGTATTCCATTTTCAGTACGAGCAGCTGAAATCAGTGCGGAAGGAATCAGCATATTTGAGCATGATCCAAAAGGAAAAGTAGCGGCTGCATATTGGCAGATGACACAGGAGGTGCTTTTGGATGAAAGGTAGAAGTGCATCGAAGATAAAACTGACATCTTATGATGAATTACTTGGAGGAGGAGAAGAAACGAACGATATCCAGCAGGTTTCACTTGAGCATTTACATTCTTTCGAGAACCATCCATTTCAAGTAAATGATGATGAGGCAATGGCGGAACTGGTGGAAAGTGTGAAAGAAGAGGGAATTCTTACAGCATTACTGGTACGACCGCTGGGTGATGGTGAATATGAAATCATCGCCGGTCACAGAAGGAGACATGCGGCACAACTTGCTGGTCTTAAAGAG
This sequence comes from Blautia sp. HCP3S3_G3, assembly GCF_052063365.1. NCBI lineage: Bacteria > Bacillati > Bacillota > Clostridia > Lachnospirales > Lachnospiraceae > Blautia > Blautia sp. HCP3S3_G3. Next base: position 72,370 of record NZ_JBQHXR010000010.1, read on the forward strand.
GTTCCGGTTATTATCAGAAATATGGATCAAGATACAGCTGTCCGTGCGATGGTAGACAGCAATCTGCAGAGACCTAATATACTCCCAAGTGAAAAGGCATTTGCTTACCGTATGAAGATGGAAGCAATGAATCATCAGGGAACATCAGGCGGTATCAGTGCGAAAGACATTGGAAAGAACGCAAATGACAGTGCAAGGCAGGTGTATCGCTATATCCGGCTTACTTATCTGATGAATGACCTATTAAACGCAGTAGATCGTGATGTGATCGGATTGCAGGTAGGTGTAGAGCTTTCCTACCTTACGGTTCCAGAACAGGAGATGGTGGAGGAAGTGCATGAGAGTACCGGAAAATATCCAAGTCTGGAACAGGCAAAAAAAATAAGGCAACATCGAGAAGAAAAAACGCTGACAAAAGAGATTGTGCGGCTCCTGGTTATAGGAGAGCGTAAAAAGAAAACAACGGTAACATTAAAACAGGATGAAATTAAGAAGTATTTTCCTCCAGAGTATGATGAACAGAAGATACGGACTGTTATATGTCAGCTTTTGGAGGAATGGAGCAATCAGAATCATTGATAAGTACGAAGGGAGGGATGTGTCATGAGTATAAGAGCAACATTCCATTATTTTCAAGGAATGGAATGCGATATGTACAGTTTTTATCGTATTCCCAAACTGCTGTTTACAAGTGAATATTTTAAAAATCTCTCCTGCGAAGCAAAGGTGCTGTACGGACTGATGTTAGACCGGATGTCACTGTCCATCAAGAACCGGTGGTTTGATGAAGAGGACAGGGCATATATTTTCTTTTCGGTGGAAGAGATTATGGAAATGCTTAACTGTGGCAGGAATAAGGCTGTGAATTGTCTAAAAGAGCTGGATCAGGAAAAAGGGATTGGATTGATTGAGAAGAGGCGAATCGGACTTGGAAAAACAAATGTTATTTACGTGAAAAATTTCAGCCTGACAGAATATCCAGATGAGCCAGCAATCTTTGATTCGGAAGAAACACCGGAAAATGTAGCAGAGAGAAAAGAAAATACAGAGACAGAAATAGAAGAATATGCGAAAAAAGAGCCGGAAAAGCCCGTAAATACACAGAAGTTTGAAAAACAAACTTCAGGAAGTTTGAAAAATAAACTTCAAGAAGTTTCAAAAACAAACTTCAAGGAGTTTGAAAAACAAACTTCAAGAAGTTTAGAAAACAAACTTCAAGAAGTTTCAAAAACAAACTGTAATAATACTGAATATAATTATACTGAATTTAGTGAGAATGAATCTTATCAATATCTATCTGAACAAGAGAAAGGGAGAGATAGGATACAGGAGAGAAATGAGTATCGACAGTTAATTCATGATAATATCGAATATGAGATCCTTTGTCAGAGCTATGGAACTGGACGAGTAGAAGAGCTGGTAGAGCTGATGCTGGATGCAATATGTTCGACAAAGACATATCAACAGATCAATGGGGAAGCTGTGCCTACACAAGTGGTCAAGAGCCGTTTGCTCAAAGTCGGGTATGAACACATCCAGTATGTGTTTTTCAGTCTTGACAGGAGTACAAGCAAAGTGAAGAATATCCGGCAGTATATGCTGACGGTATTGTATAACGCTCCTGCAACAATCAATCAGTTTTATGATGCTGAAGTTCGACATGACATGTACTGGGGGAAGGATATTCCAGACAGGTAAGAACTTTGTGCCCACTGGGCACGAAGTTTAAAAAGAGATAGTCATATCTGGCAGATATGCTAAAATAACCTTGTGTCCACTGGGCACAAAGTAGGAGGAAGAATTATGTTGAGATTTATGATAAAACTGCCATTTCGAATTATTGCAGCTCCTGTTTGGCTGGTACTTGCAGCGGTGAATATTGTGCTGGTGTTCCTGGTTGGGTTATCTGCTGGATTCTGCTATCTGATAGCCGGAATCTCTGTTGTGACAGAAGTTTTGAGTATTGGGTTTGGAATCAGTACGGACTGGACAATGAAATCAGCGATTATTACGACAGTAGTGTTTGTTCTACTCCCACATATCGGTATGGGGATAGTTGCAGTAATTGAAGTTGTGAAATGTGGATTACAGGAATTTATTTTTGGATGATTGTGGAAAATATAGTGGCGCTATATGGAAAGGCAGAAATAAACAATGGAAGAATTATATAAAGTGATGGATGATTTGCTTGAGGTGGAATTTCAGATGAAAGCAGGGATGGATATTCTGAAAGAACTGGAAGAGTTTTATATGCTGGAAAAAGAAACCGAAAAATCGGATGCTAGAAAAGTAGCTGTGCTGATGAAAGGATATCTGCAGTCGATGAAGTCAAATATTCGAGAAATCATTCGTTATATTGATGACACGACACTTGAAAAATCAAATGATAAAAAGAAAGATAAACAGGAATCTGCGAGCACCATATCCGAGGAAGTGCAGGAATTTGTGAATCTGACAATTACAGAGCATATGGGGAAAGCATATTCAGAATGGAAGTTAAAGCAGGATAAAGAGCCAGTAAGTGAGATTGATAAGAAATACCAGAAATTACTGGAAACGTTATCCCAAGAACAGGAAGAAGTGATTACGGAATACTGTAATGCAATTTTTAGCAGTGGAGCAGAAACAGAAGAATTTTTCTATCGACTGGGATTAAAAGATGGACTGAATCTGAAAAATACGGTAAAATCTGTATTAGAAATGATATCATGAAATCGGAAGTTGGAGGATACACGCATGAAAATTGTAATCATTAATGGAAGTGCCAGAAAAGGAAACACGCTGACAGCAATCAATGCATTTATAAAAGGAGCATCAGAAAAGAATGAAATTGAAATCATTGAACCTGACAAACTCAACATTGCACCATGCAAGGGATGTGGTGTCTGTCAATGCTCTAAGGGATGCGTCGATAAGGATGATACAAATCCTACAATTGATAAAATTGCTGCCGCAGATATGATTCTTTTTGCTACACCAGTTTATTGGTGGGGAATGTCAGCACAATTGAAACTTATCATTGATAAGTGCTACTGCCGTGGATTGCAGTTAAAAAATAAAAAAGTTGGCACGATTGTTGTAGGCGGTTCTCCCGTAGACAGTATCCAGTATGAGCTGATTGATAAGCAGTTTGACTGTATGGCAAAATATCTTTCATGGGATATGCTTTTCAAAAAATCATATTATGCAACAGCCAGAGATGAACTTGAAAAAAACAAGGATTCCATGAACGAACTTGAGGGGATCGGAAAAAATTTATAAAGCACGTTCCAAATTCCTGTTTGCATATTTCATCAAACGGTACATATTAAAATTAACACAAAGGGAGATGTTAGAATGAAAGCTCATGAATATTGGTCTGTCGGAGCATTGATAACGATGCTAGGAACTTTTTATAGCGGATATAAAGGTTCAAAATCAAGCCATAAATATTTTGCGGCAAGTTCTTTGCTTTGTATGATTATGGCTATTTACACAGGTCATAAGATGATATCTAAAAACAAGAAAACAAAGAAAGAACCAATATCATTAGGAAATGAAGAATAATACAATCAACCTTGTGCCCAGTGGGCACGAAGTTGGCATAGTCACTATGGTGTCAGGAGAAATCCTGGCATCTTTTTTTTATTGATTTGATAGACGGAAATCTTCTTATAAGCCCGCGCAAGTGTTTATAAAACCTCGCGAAAATGGCTTAAAATCAAGGTTTTCTGCATATCGTCATTTATCTTGCCATATCTCCGTATAAGATGATTTTGTAAGACCGGGCACCATTTTGGCACCACAAATTATAGGAGGACGACATGAAAAACGTACTTTTAGACAAGGGTATTATACTCCCGTCCGGCGAAATCAGCAAGGATAAGGTAAACCTTGTAACCGGAGCAATCACGCAGCCATTCGCAGAAATGGTATGGGTAACGACAGGCGGCGACATGGAAACCGTAAACCGCTTGACCGACGTACTTGTTACCATGAACACCCCCGCCGACCGGGGGAAGCTGTTCAAAATCATAAAAATGCTCTATGGGCTTATGGGCTTGCCCTTTTCCGAGGAAGCCGAGCCTATGGACGCAGACCCCGCCGTTTTGGAATACTTCATTTTTTCCTTTACGGCAGACTTTGGCGAAGTCATACAAGACCTCATAGCCGAAGAAGCAGAATAACGCACCGCACAGGCGGCGTTTCTCACTTCCCACAAGGAAGAACAGGAACGCCGCTTTTTTCATGCCCTTTGTTACGCAGTAGGCATGAAAAAGCCCTTGATTTACGCGGCTTTGCGGACGCGGTTTTCAGCGGATAAGGGATTGATACCTAAACCCTCAAAATCGCGTTTCTATTGCGTAACAGGTATGCAGCAAAGGAGTGATGAAGCTATGGCAGTTTTCAGAGTGGAGCGCAACAAGGGCTATACGGTTATGAGCAACCACCACTTACGCAATAAGGAGCTATCCCTAAAGGCAAAAGGGCTGTTATCGCAAATGCTGTCCTTGCCAGAGGATTGGGACTACACCCTTGCGGGGCTGTCCTTTATCAACCGGGAGAAAATCGACGCTATCCGGGAAGCCGTTAAGGAACTGGAACGCGCCGGGTATATCGTGCGTTCAAGGGAACGCGACGAGAAAGGACGCTTGCGCGGCGCAGATTATGTGATTTTTGAGCAGCCGCAGACCCCGCCTGTATCGGATTTACCTACATTGGAAAATCCAACATTGGATAATCCAACGTTGGAAAAACCTACGCAGAAAAAACCTACGTTGGAAAATCCAACGCAATTAAATAAAGATATACAAAAGACTAACTTACCCAAAAAAGAAAAATCAAATATAGATTTATCAAGTACCGATTCCATTCCTATCCATTCCCTAAATCCCTTGCCTTACGACGGGGAAGCGGCAGAGCCGCCGGAACGGAAACGAAAGGAAGCGACAGACGCATACAGCGTTTATGAGGAAATCATCAAGGACAATATCGAGTACGACCATTTTGTACGCTACGGGCAGGTAGACAAAGACCGTCTGGACGAAATTGTTTCGATTATCCTTGAAACGGTATGCAGCAAGAGAAAGACAATCCGTATCGCCGGGGACGATTACCCGGCAGAGCTTGTCAAGGCAAAGTTTATGAAGCTCAACAGCAGTCACATTGAATTTGTCTTTGACTGCATGAAAGAGAATACCACCAAAATCCGCAACATCAAACAGTACCTTAAAGCGGTGCTGTTCAATGCGCCGAATACCATTGACGCAAGAGAAGATTTGTCATGGACGATAACGCGCACATTCGGTTCCCGTTTCACGCGCCCGATCAGCAGGACGCTCCTTGCTGCGGCGCGGAAGTCGATGGAGCCTAAACCCCGGTAGGCGCTCTGTCCTCCGGCGGCTTTGTTGAGGTGTCCGATTAGGATAACGGCGCACCCGGTACGCTCGGCAATCTCGGCAAGGCGGCGGAACATGGGGCGTATCTCGTTGGCCTTGTTCATGTCGGTTTTCTCGCCCACATACGCCTGTATGGGGTCAAGGATAATCAGCCGCGCCCCGGTCTGTCGGATAGCTCTCTCTATGCGCTCATCGGACAGGGAAAGCCCCTGCTTGCTCTCGTCAATGACAAGAATGCGGTCAAGGTCTGCTTCGGCTTCCATAAGGCGGGGCTTGATGGTGTCGCCCAAACCGTCCTCGGCAGTCTGGTAAATCACATTGAACGGCTCATGCACTGCCATGTGGGGGAACGGCTTGCGGTTGGTACAAGCGGCGGCAAGGCGTAGGGCAAAGGTGGTCTTGCCCTCGCCGGGGTTGCCCTGCACAATGGTTACTTTCCCAAAGGGGATATACGGCTCCCATAACCATTCGACGGTCTGCGTGTCCACCTCGCTCATGCGGATAATCTCAACGGTTTCTTCCTGCGGCGGCTCTTTCAAGCCGTAGACCGCTTCTCGCAAATACTTCCCGTCTGTGATTTCTGCCCGGTGCTGCAATACCTCGTTCCAATCCTTGAAAAGAGGGATAAGCCGGTGGACGGTGTAGCCCTCCGGCATGAGCTTCACAAGGCGGCTGCAAGCGTCGTTTCCGGCTTCGTCGCTGTCAAGGCAGAGATAAACGGTCTTGATGTTCGGACGGTCAGAGAGAAAGCGGAGCAGGGCTTTTTCTCCCACGCCGCCCAATGACAGGTAGCTTTGCTTCTGCCAATCCTTTTTGAACAGGCAGAGGAAAGAAAGCAGGTCAACGGGGGCTTCAAAGACAAACACTCTTTCGCCCTCGCCCCGGTAGCAGAAGTTAAAGGCTTTGTCGCTGCCTTTCACATCAAGGCGGAAGTTTCCCGCCGTTCCCTTGCTGTGGGCGTAGCGCGGTATTCCGTCCTCGTCCCGCCCCACAAATACGGCGTTGTGGTGGGCTGCGTCCTCGTAAATATCGCCGCTGGCAAAGAAAAAGCCCGTCACATCTTCATCAATGCGGCGGGCGGCTGTGAGGTAGTTCCTCGCTGTTCGGTTGTCGGGGCTGCGGGGCGGTAGCCGGAAGTCGGAGAGGGGCGCGGAGCTTGGTCTATCCGGCGGCGGTGCGGCTCCCTTTTCTCCTGTGAGAAGTTCAACGGCTTCGGTAAAACTCTTGCCAAAAAACTCCATGACAAAATCAATGGGGCCGCCGCCCTTGCTCTGGCTGTGGCGATACCACTTGTTGCCCCGGACGGTCAAGCTGTCGTGCCGTTTCCATCGGTATTCCTGTCCGGCGCGTTCCAGCGGTTCCCCCTGCGATTGCAGGAACAAAACAAGGTCGGCTTGGTTCGCCCGGTCTATCTGTTCTTGGGTGTAGTACAAAAAACTCACTCCTTTCATCGGTCTATGTCGTGCCGCTTTGTGCGGGTCTGTGTCTGCTCCGGCTGGTCGGCGCGGAGTGCAATATCCACGCATTTGCGGATTTTTTGAAGTTCGGAAACATCGGCGCGGGTATCTTTCAGTTTGGCATAATCGCTGTCCCTCTGTGTTTTGAGGTCGGCATATTCCTGTTCCCATTCCGCAATAGGCAAGGTCTTTGTTCCTTTCGGCAGATTTGCATGGAGATAGCGGCTTGCTGCGTTCCATAGGGTCAACTCGGCGCGGTGGGCTTCCTCGTACTTGTCGCGCTTGTTTGTCCAGCCGTTTTGCAGCTTTTTCAGCTCATCGTGAACGGGCTTGTACTCGGTGTAGTTCTTCCCGTATTCAATCAGCTTTTGCAGCTTCTTCATGCGTTCCTCGGCGGTTTTCATTCCTGCCCGGATAGTGTCGGCCTGTTCGCTGACAGAGGAAAGGGCTGCGTCCAGCTCATCAAGGGTAGAGATACCATGCTCGGTCAGATAGTTGACCGCTGCCGCTATGGTTTTCAGTTCATCGGCTGTGTGCTGTTGTTGCCAACGCTGCGAATACTTCCGGCTCTTTTCTCTCTGAACGCTCAAATACTTCATCAGCAGATTTGCAAGGCCGGGGGATTGTTGCGGCTGTTCCGGGGCGGTTTCCCACGCTTTGAACAGGTCGGCAATCCATTCTTTGAGCTTTCCAATCTGCGCTCGGATTTCCCGTATAAGGCGGTTTGCCTTTTGGATATTCCGGTTCAGTTCGCCTTTCTCGGTGGCAATACCTTTCTTCTCCATCTGGCAAGCCGCCACGCCCATGTGGACGGTGGGTATCTCGCCAATGCCGCGCTCGGCGTTGCTGCGGTGGTCGATACGCTCCGGGCTTCCGGCTCGTTCAAGGTAGGCGTTTGAAATATCCGCCCATGCCTTACGCCACAAGAGGGCGTTGCCCTTGTCGTTCCAGCCGGTCAGGTCAACTTTGTGCGTCTTGTATCTGCCGCTTGGCAAGCGGATACGCTCGCCGTTTTCATCAAGGTCATATTCCTTTTGGGACTTTGCCGCCCATGCGCCGCGCTCGTCAAGGGGGCGCATGGTAAGCATGATGTGACAATGGGGATTGCCCTTGCCGGTGTCGTGAATGGCATAATCAACGCACATTCCTCTGGAAACAAATTGAGAGGAACAGTATTCCCGGACAAGTCGGATTTGTTCCTCTCTGGATAACTCTATGGGGAGCGCCGCGTCAATCTCTCTGGCAAGCTGGGCGTTCCCGGCTTTCTCGTAAAGCTCCACGCTGTTCCACAAGGTTGAACGGTCAGAGAAAGAGGGCGGGGCGTGGGGTGGCAGCATAATTTCCGTATGGACAACACCGCCTTTGCGGGTGTAGTCGTGTGTCATTCCGTCCCACTCATTTGTCAGCTTTTCGCCGCTTCGGTAGGCGGCTGCGGCAACGGCTGATTTGCCCTTGCCCCGGCTGACAATGCTGATATTACAATGATAGATGGCTATGGGTATCACCTCCCGGATAAAATGAAAACCCGCAAAAATGGTACAGACGCCAAAGGCGGGTATACTGTTTTTGTGGGTGTGCAGGGATAGCCGCGTAAGCGGCGCAAGGGGTGCAGCCCCTTGTTGCGGCAAAGCCGCCAATGTCGGTCAGAGAGGGAAGCAAGCGGCTTTCTCTCTGTGCCGACAAGCCCTCGGCAGAGCGCACGCACCCGTAAGGGTGTATAAGTGCGCCCTTTGTACCAAAGGGATTATTCGCTTTTCCCGCCCTCGGTGCGTTTTTTCAGATAGCCCCGCGCTTCCTCGCTCGTCAGGGCAAGCCGGAGAAAGGCGGCGGCTTCTTCGTCGGTCATGGTCTTTGCTTCTGGCACAATGCTCTCAAAGACCGCACCCCGGACGATCAGCCGATGGCTGCGCGTCCTGCGTTCCTCTTGGGATAACTTTTGCCGCAACACCTTTTCCCGATTTTCAAGCTGCCGGATTTTCTTCTTCCCGTCCTCAATCTCGGCTTGCAATTCCTCGCGTTTTTTTCTCTCGGTTTCGTCATGGGTGGTCACTCCTTTCTACCTGTCGGCATAGAAAAAGGACAGTCGATTTCCTCGGCTGTCCTTTTGATTAGGGTGTTTGGTTTACTCCGTTCTGCTCAATAAATGGGAATATTAAATATCAATACGCCCTTTAATACATTCCTATTAAAACATCAGCTTCGATTGTCAAATGTGTGAGAGTACGCCAATCAACGCAATCTTTTTCAACGCAAAAGAGAAGCGGCGTCATTTCAATAAACGACATTCTTTGTTCTGATGACAACTGTACGGTGGCTGAAACCGTTTCTCTTGAAATGGTTTTAAGATATTTCTCAAAATATTCAACGACAGACTCATTTGAATAATCTGGATTTTTCAAGTGTGCTTGCACTTTAGTCCTGATTTCCCTCAAATGATTTTTCGTAGGAATTACTTTCACAACATATCCGTTAGGAGATAGCAATCGCTGAAATTCTTTGTAGTGTGCAGGCGAAAATATGTCTAAAATACAATCCATACTTCCGTCTTTCAAAGGGATTTTTGATAAGTCAGTAACAAACCACTTCACTGCTTTGCGCTTGTCTTTTTTTGATGCAATCTGTATTGCCTCCCTTGACAAGTCAAAGGCAAAGATGTTTCGTTCTGTTCTTTGCTGTATCTGCCTTGCATAGAAACCCTCGCCGCAACCAACATCTAAAATGTTTCTTATAGATGGCGTATCAGAAATAAACTGTATGATTTTCTCCAACACAACATCATACATGCCATACTCCAAAATTTGGTGCCGGTTGTCAAAAGACCGCTTGCTGTACTTGGTTTTGGGCGATGATTTTAACAACAAATTTACATACCCATATCTTGAAATATCAAAGCAATGTCCATGTCTACAAATTAGGCTATTGCCTTGTATATCCATTGATTTTGTGCAAATTGGGCATTGAAAATAAACCTTGCTGTCTGCAAAGCGTGATAAATTATTATTCATTTGTTTTTCCTCCGTAATTACATCTCTGCTTCAATAAGCGAGTTATGCAATATGGATAACCGCAACATAACTCGCGGTTTTATCTTAATCTCATAAATGTAACCATTGTGTTGTCCTCCAATCAATTCCGCAGTATTACTCTGCTTTTAGAAAAAGTATAGCACAAAACTATGAACATTTCAACTCTATTTCAGCCTGTCGGCGACGTTGCTCTCTCTGGCATACCGCCCGCCGTTCCTCGCTGTATGGGGCGGTCAGACGGAAAGAGAAGCGGCCTTTCTCAATGTCAAACTCCATGCAGCCCGTTTCCGGGTCTGCGTCAGTCTGCTGGCAGATCGCCGGATAACGGCGGCTGTATGCAAGCAGACGCTTTTTCAAGGCGGTGTTGTGGGTGCGGATATGGATAAGGGGGTCTTTCTCGTCAAACCAAATATCGGTGGTCTTTTCCTGCTTGGTAAGCCCTGTTCTCATGCAAACTCCTTTCTGTGCCCCTGTTACGCAATAGGGGCATTTTTCGGGTGTTTTCTCCGGCTCTTGACTTGGAGAAAACGGCGTTTTTGACGATAAAAACCGCCCGGACGTGGAATGTATCGTCGGGGCGGCTGTTATCGCAAGATTTCCGATTTTTCCGGCTCTTGACCGTCAGACGCAGATAAACACGAACTGTCGGCAAGTATCGTCTTGAGCAGCTTGTCGCGGAATGTTTCTGTGCTGCTGTGATTGAAAAATAACTCCGCAACAATAGTCTGCCCGTTTCTCTGCGTCGTGATAATACTGTCGGGGTTCCGGGGCGCGGTGGGCGTCCCGTTCTGTTCTGTCATAGGCGGCTCCTTTCTCCGGGCGCAAAAGAGGGACTTCCCGTAGCCGGAAAATCCCTCTTGGTTGTCGGTTATTCTGTTTTACTGTGCGGGCTGTGCGGCGGCGGTCTGCGCCTTTCTCCTTGCCCGGTATTCCCGCGCCTTGATACGGTCATACTCCCGCTGCTTTTCAAGGTTTCGCGCCCGGTACTCCCTTGAATACTGCCGGTGATAGGCGCGGCTCTTTTCCTTTTTGGCTTCTTCGATTTCCTCCCGCATTTGCCGGATTTCCTGCTCCGTTGGCTCTGTAAGCTGTGTCACTTCGTTCTCAAATTTGCCGATATAGTTGAAATATATCCCGATGTGCTGAATGGCTTGTTTTGCCCTTTTCTTGTCGCGCTCATGCACTTCAATCCGGCTGATAAACTCGTTGAGAATGGCGGGGGTCAGGTCGGTAAAGGCAGCGTAGCGTTCCGTCAGCTTCAAAAACTTCTGCGCCCGTCCGCCCGCGTTCTCAAAAGCGGATAGCTGCTCTTGCAGCTCGGCAAGCTCCGCTTTCAGCGCATAGTATTCTTCTGAATACTTCTGCGACATTTGCTCATAGCGGTCTTGCGGGATCGTGCCGAGGGCGTTGTCCTCATAGAGCTTGTTCAGCACCTTGTCAATCTGTTCAAGGCGCGTCGTGATTTGCGGGATACGCTTCTGCTGTTTCTTGGTCTTGTCGGTCTGCTGCATGGCAAGGTTCTTTTTCACTAAGGCTTCAAATTCCGCCCAGTTGCTGATAGAATAGTCCTCGATTTTCTTCAGCACTTCCGCGATGGTCTGCATGAGCAAATCCGCGTCAATGATGTGCGGGGAATTGCATTTGGGGTTTTTGGCTTTTCCCTTGTGGTACTCGCTGCAATAGGCAACATGACGCTTGCCGCCATTCCGATAATCTATGCGAATGTGCATTTTCGCACCGCAATCCTTACAGAAAAGCAAGCCCGACAAAGGGTGGATTTCCCCGTCCCCGTTGGGGCGTTTGACGGGCGCATTTTCCAAAATCCGCTGTACGGTTTCAAAGTCGGTGCGGTCAATAATCGGCTCATGCACATTTTCGGTTATCTGCCATTGGCTCCGGTCTACATAGTGGTTCCGCTTGTCGCGGAAGTGCTTTGTGGTCTTGAAGTTGACAACATCACCGCAATACTCCTGCCGTGTGAGGATATGGGTCAGGGTGGCTTTGTTCCACTTATAGCGGTTGGCCTCATTGAGCGCCCTGTTTTTACAGGTTCCCCGCCCGCGCTCTTTCATGTAGAATGTGGGCGTTGGGATTTGCGCCTGCGTGAGATATACGGCAATTTGGTTTCGGTTTTTTCCGTCCAGAAACAGGCGAAAAATCAAACGAACAACTCCGGCGGCTTCCTCGTCGATAATCCAAAAATCCTTGTTGTCCGGGGATTTGACATAGCCATAGGGGGCTTCGGTGGCAATCGGCTTTCCACTCATGCCCTTCGTCTTAATGCCGGTCTTTACTTTCTTGCTGATGTCCTTTGCGTACCACTCCGACATGATGTTGATAAAGGGCGCAAACTCCAATGTATCGGGCTTTTCGCTGTCTATCCCGTTGTTGACTGCGATAAAGCGCACATTGTTCCGTCTGAATATCTCCATCGCATTGCCGACTTGGAGATAGTCACGCCCCCAGCGTGTCAGGTCTTTCATAATGCAGACACCGATTTTCCCGTTCTCTACATCGTCCATCATGCGGGAGTAGGCAGAACGGTCAAAAAATCTGCCGCTTTCGTCATCGTCAATGTAGTGCCGGATATTGGTTAAGTGCTGCCCTCTGGCGTAGTTCTCCAAAAAGATTTTTTGGTTCTGTATCGAGTTACTCTCACCGCCGTCCCTGTCCTCGTCGCCCACGGAAAGGCGGGAGTAAAGGGCTGTAATTTTACTATAATCAGTCATGTGCATAACCTCCTGTGCGTCCATATAGGCTTCCTTTACACTTAAAATTATGCACTCCAACGTGCAGAACCGTATTCCATGCCTTTTCGGTACTTCTTCGCGTTCTTGCCTTTCATGTAAACGGCAAGCCGGATAATGACCGCCCCCGCAATGCCGATAAGCAGATCGGCGGGGTGCAGGCTCGGCGCGATACTGGAAAAGGCGGCGGCAAAGCCCGTCCCAAGCTGCAAGAGCTTTTCGCTTGCGTCTGCGCCGGGGGTAAGGCGTATTGCTGCGCCTATCTTGTCAAACAGATAGACAAAGAGCAGATAGGGCAGGTTGAGGATAAGCAGCTTTTTGACTTCCTGCTTCATAGCGATACCTCCCTGTCCTTGTTCTTTACCTTGTCCCGCTGCGCGTTCAAGCCCGCCGCCTTTTCTTTCAGAGAGGAAAGCAGCTTGCGGATAGAGGGCTTTTTCTCCTGTGTCAGCTTCTTTGCGGAAAACTCCTTAAAGGCTGCGGTCAGCACGTCAGCGTCGCGGCCTTTGAAAAACACAAGGTAGCGGGGCGGGTTTTCCGTCGTGTCCTTTTTCAGCGCAAAGTCGATACCGTACTTTTTCGCCGTACTCTCAAAGGCTTTGATATTGCCCTCGGTAATCTCAATGTTGGAAACTCCCGCGTTCTGCTTCATAAGCTGCTTTAAGGTCTGCTTGCCCTGCGGCGTTTTGTCTTTCTGCTTCTTCATCTGTGCAAGCAGCGTTTTCATAGCCTTTTGAAGTGTCTGCGCGGTCAGCTTCCCGGTCTTGATGTAAAGGGCTATGGTCTTTTCGTTGATTTCATCTTGCATTTACCGTCCTCCTTTCGCGGTAGTCTGATAGTGTTAGGGTGGTACGCCGCTGCGGTAGCCGCCCATAAGCTTTAGATACGGACGCGCAAGCCGTTCAAATCCTCGGCGCGGATACCCACAAGGTACCATTCCTGCGCCGCGCTCATTTCAATGCGGGTCGGCTTCCATTTGCCGCCTGTGAATACGTCGAAACACTCTCCGCAATGCAAGCCGCCGTAATAGTCGGCAATGTCAAAGCGAATGTCGTAGCGGTCGGTCTGTTCGTCAAAAATCAAAGCTCCTGTTTTCTGTGCCATGTGGTAATCCTCCTTTAGATTTTGCCTGTCGCCATGTCGTGAGCGACAAGGGCGGTATAGTAGTATTCGTCCGTTGTGAAAAGCTGCGCGAGTTCGCTTTCGCTCAAATCCGAAAAAGTAACTTCGCGTGCTGCGCGTTTCGCAAGAGTGCGGCGGTGGCTTTTCGCTTCGCCGACCAAAGTTTTCTTTGCTAATGCGTCGTACTGATGTTGTATTCTTTCCTTGTCGGAAGAAGATAGCTCCATAGAGTTCACCTCCTTCCCGCGTGGAGTAGAGGACGGGAGTTAAGGGCTTGTCCTCTCTGCCCCTTTCGCTCCGTACCCGTTCGGGAGATGGCTCTTGAGTGCGCTTTTCAGAAAAAAGTTGAAAAAAGCAAAATGCGCCCGTCCGCAAGACGCGGACGGGCGCAAAGGAAATGTAAGCAGTAGCTAAATGTATTGACAGTTCACATTCATAGCCGGAATATCCCGCTTGCGGAGCATAGCTTTTTTTGACCGCAAAGCATTAGGCGGGTTACAGTAAATAAAAATGGACACGGCGATACCTCCCCGATACCGCCGTATCCTTAAAAAAGGGCGACTTTAATACACTACCCGCAATCCATTCTATAATAGGGAACAGCGGCTTTTGCGCAATATTAAATAAAAAAGCCGATAACACATAGGTTTTTTGACCTAATGCGTTATCGGCTCTGCGTCTATGCGTCTGGCACTTTTAATCATTTTTTTTTGAATTTATTATATGTGTTAGCTAACTGTCCACAAGCCGCGTTAATCTCTCTGCCATGAGAAACTCTCATAGTAACTTCAAGTCCTGCTTGCTCTAATTGATGTTTGAATGCAACTATTTCCCGTTTCTGTGGTGCTTTAATTCTTGAATTGCTTGTTGGGTTGTATTGTAACACGTTAATCATAACTTTTTTGCCCCGAAACCATTTTGCAAGTTGTCTTACATCTGAGGGCCGGTCATTTATACCCGGTAAAAGCAAATACGCAAAGACAATTTTGCGATTATGCCTTTCAGAATAGGATAAGGCTTGCTTAACAACATCTTCAATAGCATATATGCGCATGTGAGGAATAATACGATTTCTTGCAGATTGTGTTGCTGCGTGTAAAGATATTGTCAACTGAATTTTAAGATGTTCCTCGCGCAATTTTTTTAATTGATCGACCGGACCAACTGTTGATATGGTAATGCCGTCGGTTGGAAAGTTGAGCCCATATCTATCTCGGAGAATATGGATTGCTTTTATCAAGTTGTCATAATTGAATAAAGGCTCTCCCATACCCATAAAAACGATACGGTTTACTTTTCGACGCAACAATATAATCTGTTGTACGATTTCTGACGATGTTAGATTACGAACAAAGCCATTTCGCCCGGACTCACAAAAAATACAACCAACAGGACAACCGACTTGTGTGCTCACGCAAACAGTTCCACCATCTCGCCGCTTGATAAAAACCGTTTCAATGTATTTGTTGTCTTTCAGTTCGTAAACATACTTTTCAGTATCACTGCTTTTGCAAATATTTTTTACCAACATTGATAGATTTTTTTTGCGTGGTAATTGCTTATATAATTCTTCATATAAGGCTTTTGCTTCATTCTCGCCAATAACTTCCGACATTTCTTTGTAAGTAAATCCGTATGGATCATTCCGTACTTCCGCAGGCGTATATTTAGGTAAACGTTTCATTTTTATATCCTTTCTTCTAAATAATAAAAGTTTGTTTTTCTGTATTTTTGATTACAATCTCTAATTTTTCTACATCAATGATATGCGTCAATTTGCATTTAGGGCAGAAAAGAGGAAAATCTTTTAATACAGTATTATGAAATACTTGAACTCTCGTCTTTCCGTTACAAATCGGACATTTTATCCAATATTTTTTAAGCATTATATTTCACTCGTCCTTTTTACACAAAAAAATGCAGGTCAATCCTCAACATGAGCATTGACCTGCATTTATAATGCACAGAGCAGTACAACAAAACTAAGGCATAGCTTGCACTATGTCAATACTATATCTATACGTCGTTAGTTTTTTGTATAGCATCCGCAAAATAAGCATGACAAAAAAGCCCATGTTGAAAATGGGAAAATCCTTTTTTTCAATGCTTATCCAGGCATTTTGTTTAGTAATAGAAAAAGGTGCAGTTGATTATTGCGTATTGTCAATCTCTCTCAAACCGGGTAGTAAAAATACGGCAAGCGCAACGATGATAATGCCAATTCCGCAAATGACAAACCATTTCTCAACTCCCAGCCGCTCCGCCAGAGGCCCGGAAATGACAAGGCCAAACGGCATGGCGAGGGAAGCGGCGCTTGTCAGTAGAGAAAAAACTCTCCCCAGATATTCTGGTTTGACCGTTTCTTGAAAAATCGCATTTTGCACACCGTAAAATGGAGCGGAAATTCCCATAACAGTACAGCACACAACAAAGACAAGAAATGCGTCTGGCGGCAAAAGCCCGGAGAGCATATTGCTAACGCCCATCAGGAGAACGGAAAGACCGATGGTGTACCGCCGTTTCTTAAAACCGCCCCAAATGCTCAGAATGACTCCGCCAAGCAGCATACCAACCGCAAAAGCAATTTCAGCGGCAGAGGCATGGGCCGGTGTTCCTTTGAAGTATGACATACAGATGAGAGGAAAAAGCGTACTGATTGGCATATAAAAGAACATATAAATTACACCAATCCAGAGCAGAGCAAAGAGGCCCCTGTTTTGCTTTAATACCACATACCCCTCTTTCATATCCTGTAAAAACTGTTGTCTTTTCGTTTCTGGACATAGTTCAGGCGTTGGTATGGACGAAATCGCAACAGTCACACAGGCAAGGATTGCACCCACAATATCTAACAATATAATTGCATTAAGAGGCCAAACAGCATATAAAAACGCTGCGGCAGCTGGACTGATAATCGCACTTACTGCTTGCATGGTCTGCGTGTAACCAGCGCATTTTGTAAGTTCCTCTTTTGGCACAATCATAGGTGTTGCTGCGCTGAATGCTGGAGAATGAAAAGCAGTTCCCGCACTTCGGATTAACAGGACAACCATAATAGACCATACGGGCAATTCCATGTAAAACGCCACCAGCGCCAGAATACCGCCAGCGGCGGCAATTATCAAATCCGCACCAATCATTACGCTTTTACGGCTGTGCCGGTCAACAAAAGCACCTGCAAACGGGCCTAAACAGGCTTGCGGCAAAAATCCAATCAGTGTTGCCGCCGTCAATATGATTGCAGAATTAGTTTTCGCAACCAAATAAAAGATAATGGCCATTTGCAAAATACCGCTGCTAATAAAGGATATTGCTTGTCCGGCAAGAAGTGTAAAATAAGTTTTTCTCCATGAATTGTTGTTTTGGGTCATAATGCGAACCTCCTTTTTTATTGCATTGTTCCTTTGTTTCTGCAATAAAAAGCAGGCGTTGTCCCACAGAGAGGGCAGACGCCTGCATAACAACAAAGCACGAAAAAACACCACGATACAGTTCAAAGACTGCTCGTGTCAAACCTACGTGTTCCTTTGCATACGCACGCAAAAAAAGCCCACCATCATGTGGAAAGGTACTTCTACTTTTTATTGCTTATTAGCGTACACAAATTAACACACGTAAGCCTCCTTCCAATCTCAAACTGTCGCACAGTATAACACACATCCGATAGACTTGTCAACCATTTTTAACCTTGTTTTCCATCTTGTTTTTCCATCTCTTACGGGCAGTAGCAAAGCCAGGCGAGCCAGTCAACGGTCAAGATGAACGGCGCTTTCAGCGCCGCCGTTGACAGTCTCGCCCGTCTTTGCTAATGGGTAATCAAGGCGGGAAAGCCATTTTAGGGCTTTCCCGCCCATTTCAATTTTGGGAGAAGAAAGGCCCCAAAATGAACGAGTGCGGCCAAACACTTTTAGGGATTGGCCACCTTGTCCACCCATCCAGCGGGGCGGCGGGGAACGGTCAAGGCCGGGCGTCAGCCCATTCATTTCAGCCTTGACGGTTTCCTGCCGTCCTGCTACTTTTCCCGGAGTGTGGCCACACATCTGGTCACGGTGTCCAGAGCTTTGGGACTTTTTGTCCCATAGGCCGGGGGCGGAGGACGAGGGACGGGGGCTTTCATAATACGCCCTGTCTGCTGCTGAAATCAGCCCTTTGTTTCCGGCTTACCAGCCCCAAACAAAGCCCTGCTTTCCTGCCGCGTCAAATGCCCTTGCCCTCCCCGGCGGCAACGGTATTTTCAGGGCAACGCCGACAGAGCGTATAACACACTACACTTTGCTCCGCAAAGTCGTGTGCCAAATGGGGCGCTGCCCCCTTTGGAAACCCCCGCAACAAACAGGTGCTATGCACCCAGCCGGGAGCATAGCGCCGTTTGTTGTCAGCAGCCCGTTTCACGGTCTGCGTGTAGTTCCTTGTAAACTGACCTAACCAGTGGAATAAATCCAGATGTAGAGATGAAGGATAGCGGAAGTGTATGGTTTGGAAATATTCCTATAAATTGGGAAATGAAAAGATTAAAGTATGTATTCCATATTCAGAAAGATATTGCAGGAGAAGAAGGACATACTGTTTTGTCAATTACACAAAGAGGAATAATTCCTAAAGATTTTTCTAACAATGAAGGACAGTTTGCAAATAGCTATGCAAATTATCAGTTAGTCCATAAAGGTGATTTCGCAATGAATCATATGGATTTGCTGACCGGTTGGGTAGATATTTCAAAGTACGAAGGAGTTACAAGTCCTGATTATAGGGTTTTTGTATTAAATGATAAGAATGGTATGTGTCCAAAGTATTATTTGTATATGATGCAAATGTGTTATAGTGCACGAATTTTTTATGGATTAGGACAAGGTGTAAGTGGTATGGGAAGATGGAGACTACAAGCAGATAAGTTTTTGAATTTTTATATTCCTATTCCACCATATGATGAGCAGAAGAAAATAGCTGATTACATAACTGATAAGGTAAATCATATTGAAGTTGAGATTGATAAAAGAAATAAACTTATTAAGAAATATCAAGAATACAAAAAATCCCTCATTTACGAAGTTGTCACAGGCAAAAAGGAGGTGTAGCTCATGTCTGATTTTGATGTAAAAGAGAAACGATTTGAGGAAGATATCGAAGACTATCTGACTCATCATGGTCCTATGTCAAGATTTAGTACAAGTTAAAATGAGGTTTTCCTCATCTTAACTTGCCATCAGCAATTCGTCTTTCTAGATTCTACGATACAGTTCTTCATAATCATTTG
>NZ_JBQHXR010000011.1:0-85575 GCF_052063365.1 Blautia sp. HCP3S3_G3
CGGTTTTTCACATCACACTTCACAGTGTTTCGCACTGAACCAAAGTTCCGGAGAAAACCATACGCATAGTAAAACTCGAAGAATTCTCACATACAGTTGCTGAACTAAAGCCTCCTTTAATTCACAAAGCCAAACTCAAATTCACTGATGTTGAAAACAAACAATAATTCTTTTATTTTTCGTAACAAACAACGCAATAATCTTGCATTGACATCCTTTTTCAAATAAAGTACACTATTTCCACAGACAACGGATGATACTATAAAAGAAACCATCCAATGTTTTTCTTAATCTATTTATTTTTATATTCTTACCTGTATTCCAGGAATTTTTCCCTTTATTTTATTTATGATCGTGGAAATCCATTGTCTGTTTTGATACTTTTTGCTATATTGATATTGGAGAGTTTCCTTTTATAGTATCCACAGAAAGGACACTATATGAAAGAAACCACCTCTGCAAAAGATAAAAAATCACATAGTGGTTCCAATGTTTCACAGCACGAAGCTGCAGCTCTGAAAGTCATGATGCAGTTTTTTGCCGATGAGATACTTCCATTTCTTGGAATCAGCGGAAAAGTCGTTTCCATTGCTCCCACAGAAAGTATCTATCTGGAACTAAAAAAACAATATGAAGACTTTAATCTCATCACGGAAGACGGCACATGGAAGCACTTCGAATTCCAAAGCACCAATGGAGGAGTCGAAGATCTGAAACGGTTCCGCTCCTATGAGTCCGTGGCCAGTTATACTTATGGTGTGGAGATTACGACGTATGTATTGTTTTCCGGAAAGATCCGGCATCCGGTAACCGAATTTTCAGAAGGGATCAATACATACCGCATCATTCCTGTTATCATGACCAATATCGATGCTGACCAGCTGCTCCAGACACTAAAAGATAAAGCAGATCAGGGAAACCCAATTACAAAAGAAGCATCGGAGATTACTCCGCAGGAAAAACAAAAGATTGAGGCGGTGATTTATACAATGGCAGATAAATTTTTAGATTCGGTTACTCTTGAAGAAGTGGAGGCGGCTGTTAAAATGACAAGACTTGGACAAATGTTGGTAAATGATGGATTTCATGATGGATTCAATAATGGATTCAATGATGGATTCTCAAAAGGTGAAAATAAAACAAAACTGGATATTGCCAGAAAACTTCTGAATATCATGGGTGTTCAGGAAGTTGCAGAAAACACCGGATTATCCATCGAAGCAGTTCAAAAAATTAAAGATGAAGGAAATGAAGCCTGTTAGACCATGTCATCAGTCCCGGAAAGTCAAAACTCTCCGGGACTGATTCTTGCACATGCCTTTTATATCCTTTATAATGATAAACGACTAATACATCGAAAAATCAAGCAAGTGATATAACTGGTTATTTATTATTTGATGTACTGCGATTTTCAAACACACTCTAATCCACAGTCTGCGTTTCTCAATATGCTTCCCCTCCAGAGAACCGCAGCAGCAAATACAGAAAGCCTGTAAAATCAATGATTTATAGCATGTTTGAATTATAGAAAGGAGCTTACCATGCTTACATGTGATTACAAAGTCATTTCCATAGACGGAGATTATGCCCACCTTCAGCGCATCGACCAGACGGATGAAGAAGACAAACTGGTCGCCCGTGCACTGCTTCCGGAAGAAATTTATGAAGGATGCCTGCTGCACTATGAATGGATGCAGTACTCTATGATGTGATGCAGAAAAAATTCAAAAGAAAAGAGGCCACTTATGCGAATGAATCCCTTCTGCATGTGCTGTGCAGTAAATAAACAGGAAAAACTGATTCGGAAATTTAACGATACAGACCGCAAAACCGAATATATGAAACAGGTCATGTCTCTGATTGCCAATGCCGGTCCCCAGGACTGTGCCCCCAGCATTTCTATAGATTTGAAGAAATTATATGCCGAATACTGGGGCGAAAAACCAGAGGACTACACTGCTGTCAAACATGACTTCAATCAACTGATGCTGAATATGGAAAAACGTCTGGAAGACAATATCCGAAATTCCAGCGACCCTCTGGAAACTGCTCTTCTTTATGCCAGAATCGGCAACTACATTGATTTTGCCGCCCTGTCCCATGTCGACAAGGACACGATGCTTTCCATGATTGAATCTGAAAATAAAGAACCGCTTGATTCCATAGAATATAAACATTTTCTCGAAGATTTGTCCAACGCCTCCAGCTTTGTCTATCTCACCGATAACTGTGGAGAAATCGTCATGGACAAACTGGTCATCCGCATTCTCAGAAAATTATACCCTTCTCTTGATATTACGGTCATTGTAAGAGGTATTCCGGTCATCAACGATGCTACTCTGGACGATGCAGAAGAAATTGGACTGACTTCTTTTGTAAAAGTCATCGGCAACGGCAGCGGAGTCGGCGGAACCTGGCTTCCCGATATCAGCGAAGAAGCACTGCATCTCCTTCATACAGCTGATGTCATTCTTGCCAAAGGACAGGGGAATTTTGAAACCCTGAATGACTGCGGACTGAATATCTATTACCTGTTTCTCTGTAAATGCGAATGGTTCCGGAAAATTTTCCACGCCCGTCCGCTCCAGGGTATGTTTGTCAATGAACGACGTATGATACCGGATCGTTGAAATTCAAACACCCTCCAATGCACCTTATAAACAGCAGTTTCATTTGTCATAAACTCTGATTTCCGTATGAGCAATTCCGCCAGTTTCTCATAATTTCCGTTTCACCATGAGCAGTTTCACCAACTGCCTTTCGCCCTCTTGACAATTTGACGAAATGATTTCAGCTTTTCGTCAAACTGTCAAGAAAGTACGAAAAACTTTGTATGATTCTGCCCTAGCCCCCGGCCTTGATTTTCGTTATACTGAGTACAGTTAAAAAAACGCACACAAATATAACTAAGTATCATTTATTGGAGGAAAAATCATGGCAAGCTTATCATTACAGCACATTTGCAAAAAATACCCAAATGGTTTTGAAGCAGTTAAAGACTTCAACCTTGAAATCGCTGACAAAGAATTTATCATCTTCGTAGGACCATCCGGATGTGGAAAATCCACTACTCTTCGTATGGTAGCCGGTCTGGAAGAAATCTCCAGCGGTACTCTTAAAATCGGTGACAAAGTTATGAACGATGTAGAGCCGAAAGACCGTGATATCGCAATGGTATTCCAGAACTACGCTCTGTATCCTCATATGACAGTTTATGATAACATGGCATTTGGTCTGAAACTTCGTAAAGTTCCGAAGGACGAGATCGACAAAGCAGTTCGTGAAGCTGCAAGAATCCTTGACCTTGAGAAACTTCTTGATCGTAAACCGAAGGCTCTTTCCGGTGGTCAGAGACAGCGTGTTGCTATGGGACGTGCTATCGTACGTAATCCTAAGGTATTCCTTATGGATGAGCCTCTTTCCAACCTGGATGCTAAACTTCGTGTACAGATGCGTATTGAGATTTCCAAGATCCATCAGAGACTGGGCGCTACTATCATCTACGTAACACATGACCAGACAGAGGCTATGACCCTTGGTACCAGAATCGTAGTTATGAAAGACGGCGTTGTTCAGCAGGTAGATACACCTCAGAACCTGTACCAGAAACCAGGCAACCTGTTCGTAGCTGGATTCATGGGATCCCCGCAGATGAACTTCCTGGATGCACAGATCGCAGAAAAAGGCGGCAACGTAGTTGCTAAAGTTGGCGAATATGAAATCGCTGTTCCTGCTGCAAAAGCTAAAGCTCTTAAAGATGGCGGCTATGTAGGCAAGACTGTTGTTATGGGTATCCGTCCGGAAGATATCAACGAAGAAGGCAGCATGACATCTGTTGTTAAAGTATACGAGCTTCTTGGTGCTGAAGTATTCCTGTACTTCGATGTAAATGGAACTCAGGTTACTGCACGAGTTGATCCACGTACCACAACCAAGACAGGCGATCCTGTTAAATTTGGTTTCGATATGGAAAAATCTCACTTCTTTGATAAAGAAACTGAACTCGTTATCTGCAACTAATTCTAAAATACATAACGGATTTTACCCCGGGGAGATGATCCCCGGGGATTTTTTATGTCCTTCTTAACTAGCACATCGAAAAATACGGTAACTGTTCTCTCCGTTCACAGTAATAGAGTCATATGAACAGTAACAAAATACGCTCCCAAGAGCTTGTTTGAAAAGTTTACAGATTGTCTTTATCGACTTTTTTTGCTATGATAAAAGAAAAATGATGAGTGACAATTTCTGCATGAGAAGGAATTTTATTTTAAAAGAATATCCCCTGAAAACACACAATCCACCTATGCTCTAAACGGAAATGTCTGCTATCCGGAACTTTTCTTGTAAATTTCGAAAGGAGTACTTCATGGCAATACAGCAAATATTAAAAAAATGTCTCAACGACTGGAAAGAGATCAGTCAACTGGATTTCTGCATGGTCAATTCCAACGATGAAATATATGTAACTACATGTGACAGGAAACTTCCATCCTCTGATACACTTCAGGAATTTCGCGACAGCGCCGCTCTCTGCAGAGCCAATTCCAGTCTCTGTCTGTACAAAATTCAGGATGGCAGCGAATTTCCTTATCTTCTCATTGTCTGGGGAAGCGGCGACTCTGTTTCTACCATCGGGGAACTTGCCGTATGTCAGATTCTCTCCCTGCTCACTGCCTACGCAGAAAAAAATGACAAAAATACTTTTATGCAAAATCTTCTGTTGGACACCTATTCCAAAGTCGATGCTTTCAACAGGGCCAAAAAACTTCATATTGCAACCTCCGTACGCCGTGCTGTTTTTCTTGTTGAAACTAAACAGAACAGCGATGAACACGCACTGGCCACGATCCGCAATATTTTCTCCGCACGCTCCAGAGATTTCATTACATCCATCGATGACACCGGCATCATAGTTGTTCGGGAACTGCAGTCTACCGACGATTACGAAAAGCTGAACGGACTTGCTTATATGCTTGTGGACATGCTGAACACCGAAGCCATGACACAAGCCTGGGTTGCCTACAGCAATATCGCAGACGACCTGAACGATCTGAGCAATGCATACCGTGAAGCCAGAACGGCCATGGAGGTAGGCAAAATATTCTACGCAGACAAAAATGTTTTCGGTTACAACCGGCTTGGAATCGGCAGACTGATCTACCAGCTTCCTGTGTCCGTATGTGAAATGTTCATGAATGAAATTTTCCAGGATGAGACCCTGGACTCTATAGACGAGGAAACACTGAACACCATCCGGACTTTTTTTGAAAACAATCTGAATCTTTCGGAGACTTCACGCCAGCTTTATGTTCACAGGAACACACTGGTCTACCGTTTTGAAAAACTCCAGAAGAAATTCGGATTGGATATCCGTACCTTTGAAGATGCACTGACGTTTAAAATGACCATGCTTGTGTCCGATTACATAAAGTATTCCAGACAGAATCCGCAATCATAAATAAAAACTCTTCTTTCAGACAATTTATTTCAGCAGCATCAGATGCTCCGGCGGCAAATACAAATATTGGGGGACTCCCTCATACGGGTCCTCCTCAAAACTTTCCTTGGCCTTCATCCACCAGATGACATTTCCTTCTTCAGAACGGGCATTTTTCACAAGATACTGATGCTCAAATGTGCCTTCCATATACTCTTCAATTCTCACCGGCAGGCAATTCTCTCCTTTTTTGGAAACAGGCTTCAGCCAGTGTCCGCGGATTCCGATATAGTTGTCCTCCCGGCTGACCTTCTGCATGGTACGGAGCTGCATGTCCCAGTCAAGCGCCCAGACATGATAATCGTCCAGCCGCTCAATTCTGGAAAAATTTTTACATCCCGTAAGCTGTGCCGCATCCAGAAGCTGCGGCTGCTCAAACAGTTCCCGTGTATTCCCGGAAATCAGTGTTCTTCCCTCCTTCAAAAGCATCAGTTCCCTGCAGAAACGAAACGCTTCATCACGGCTGTGTGTCACCATCATCATATCGCCGCTGTATTCCTCCAGGAATTCCTGCATGTCTTTCTGAAGTACGTCCTTCAGATATCCGTCAAGAGCCGAAAAAGGCTCATCCAGCAGTATCACTTCCGGTTCTCCGATCATCATCCTTGCCAGTGCCACTCTCTGCTGCTGCCCACCGGACAGCTGAGACGGATACCGTTTTTCAAGCCCGTCCAGGCGATAACGTTTGATAAAATCGTCAATTTTTACCGCTTTTTCTTTTTTTTCACCGCGAAAACCGCAGCCAATATTCTCACGTACCGTCATCGTGGGAAACAGGGCATAATTCTGAAAAAGATATCCCACATGTCGTTCCTGTGGTTTCAGATTAATCTTCTTTTCTGAATCAAACACAGTCTTTCCGTTAATGATAATTTTACCCCTGTCCGGAGTTTCGATACCGGCAATACTTCGCAGCGTCATGCTTTTGCCGCTTCCCGAAGCACCAAGAATTCCCATAGTCGGCGAACTGCTTTCAAATTTTGCCTTAAGGGAAAAACCACGGAAATTTTTCTCAATATCTACATATACAGCCATCAGATCCACCTTCTTGTCTTCATTCCCTTGCCGGAAATAATATTAATCAATGCCACAATTACAAATGAAATCGATACGATCACGCATACCCAGAAAGCCGCCGTACCATAATTTCCAGCTGCTGTTTCTGACGCAATTGCGACAGATACGGTTCTGGTTTTGCCCAGAATATTTCCGGCAAGCATGGACGTCGCACCATACTCACCAAGCGCTCTCGCAAAAGCCAGCACAGTGCCGGAAGCAATTCCCGGAGCTGCAGCGGGAACAATGATTCTCCAGAAAATACGACTTTCACTCATCCCCAGAGTCCGACCCGCATAAATCAGATTTACATCCACCTGTTCAAAAGCCGCTCTCGCATTCCTGTACATCAGCGGAAATGCAATTACCGCAGCGGCGATGATACATCCCTTCCATGTCTGCACAATTTTTATGTCAAAATTTTCCATAAGAAATGCACCAAACGGTCTCCTCAGGCTGAAAATCATCAAAAGAATAAATCCAGCAACCGTAGGCGGAAGCACCAGCGGCAGCGTCAATATTCCATCCAGCACCGCTTTGGCCCCGGCTTTCATTTTCATTGCCTGTCTTGCGCAGAAAATACCGAGAAAAAAAGCGATCACCGTTGCCACAACCCCGGTTTTCAGCGAAATCCACAAAGGACTCCAGTTTATCTCCTGCAAAAATTCTCTCATATCAACACCTCTCAATCAGTACATCGTATTGGTTTAAACTTATCAGATTTCTGTCAAAAGCTTCCAATTTCTTTTATTTTATCAAAAAAATCATAAAAGCGATAGCAATATCTAAAAAAAGAATCCTGCCCAAAGAGCCATTTTATATCAAAGGAAAGTGCTTTGCATTTTCCTTTGATACCAAAAAGGAGCTCGCCATTTTGGCGAGCTCCTTGACGTTATATCAATGTTCTGCTATCTCGTATTCTGCATCTTTGAGCAATTCAATGGTTTTCTTTACTCCATATCCACGGTTATTTCCGGTATGCATAACCGGAAGCGAATCCTGTTTGCAGTTCCAGCCGACTGACGATCAGCATTGATTCCATAAGGTGTGCAGGTTACCAGTGTACAGTAATCCTTTTCTTCTTTTCCTGTTCAGATATTATCGATTTTTTTCCTGATCTCCAGCATTTTCTGATCAAGATTTCCAATCACCTCGGCGCATTCACGAAGCTCCTCATCGATGAGTTCCGCTTCTTTTTTGCCTTTTTTGTAACGAAGCTGGTGATCCAGATTTGCCCAGTAATCCATTGCTGCGGTTCGAAGCTGCAGTTCAATTTTGATCCACTGTGTCCCGTTCTGGAACGCTATCGCAATTTCCAGAATCAGATGCAGACTCTGGTAGCCGGATTTTTTCGGCTCTTTGATGTAGTCCTTCACTTTGACGATCCGGATATCTTTCTGCTTTTCGATCAGTTCTGATACTTTGTAAATATCATCTACATAAGCACAGATTGCACGCACACCAATCAGGTCATTGATTCTCTCCACCGCAGTGTCAAAGTCCAGCTCCAGTCCCTTTTTCTGCAATTTCTTGCAGACACTGCTGTAGCTTTTCAGCCGCCCGGTTTTCATCTGAATCACATTTCTGTGCATATTCATCAGAAAAACGGTATTGATAATATCAAGCTTTGTCAACAGAAGATTGATGGCACACTGTCCTTTGATACTGAATTCACTGTCCACCAGTTTTTCTTTCAGATCAGAACCCTGCTCTTCGGCAGCCCCCTGCTGCGCTTCATTCTTCTGAATTCCTTCTTTCTTTGTGTTTTTTTCCTCCAGAAGTTCCTCATTCTTTTTCTCTTTTTGTTTCTTCTTCAATAAAATCTCACTTTCCTTCTTAAATTCATTCATCAAAATTGCATCAACACCTGCTTACTGATATTTTGCGAGTATCTGCTCAGTATTTTCCGATGTCCTGACTTTCCCCTTCTCATATAACATATTTTTATCATCAGCAGCTGGACAGTTACTCCGCATTTACTAATTTATGTGTCATGTTCTGTTTTTAGAACCTCTTTTCTGCAATTCCGCACGAATATGATACTTTCCAAATAAGAAATCTTTTCTTCATTTCTGTTAATTCCAGATTAAATATATACTCTTATCATACTGTTACATGTGACAAATGTCAAAATCTTTTTGTTTGTGTCCAATTTTTTTGTTTTCCCATTCCTCCAAAAAGATTAAGCCGTAACATCCCTTCTGCCCAACTCTTTTTCTTGAATTATACAATATGGAAAATTTTCATCTTTTTCCCCATTATTTTTTCGTTATTTTTTTATCAATCTAAAGATTGACAAATGATTAACAAAGAGCTATAATGGGCTCATCAAGTTTGATAAATAATTAACGTTAATTCATTAACAAAGCATGCCGTGGGATCATGACTCCGGCAGCGAAACTGACAAACCATTACCTATTTATCAAAAAAACAGGAGGATTCCAAATGGCAAAAACAGAAACACAGATTCCAGCCATCATTGACACCGCTGAAGCACTGGAAGCAAAAATGGCTGCGATGAAAGAAGCACAGAAACTTTTCGCCACATACACCCAGGAACAGGTAGACAAAATTTTCAAAGCTGCTGCTACTGCTGCAGACAAAGCCCGTATCCCGCTTGCAAAAATGGCTGTAGAAGAAACCGGAATGGGTATCGTAGAGGACAAAGTAATCAAGAACCACTACGCATCCGAATACATCTATAATGCTTATAAAAACACAAAAACCTGCGGCGTCATTGAAGAAGATCCCACTTACGGCATCAAAAAAATCGCTGAACCGATCGGTCTGATTGCTGCAGTTATCCCGACTACCAATCCTACCTCCACCGCTATTTTTAAAACTCTGATTTCCCTGAAGACCAGAAATGCGATCATCATCAGCCCGCATCCACGTGCAAAAGCCTCCACGATCGCAGCTGCAAAAATCGTTCTGGAAGCAGCTGTCAAAGCAGGTGCGCCAGAAGGCATCATCGGCTGGATCGATGTTCCAAGCCTGGAGCTGACCAATCTTGTTATGAAAGAGGCAGACATTATTCTCGCAACAGGCGGTCCCGGAATGGTCAAAGCCGCTTACTCCTCCGGCAAACCGGCTCTCGGCGTAGGCGCAGGCAATACTCCGGTCATCATTGATGAAACCGCTGACATCCGTCTGGCAGTCAACTCCATCATCCATTCCAAGACCTTTGACAATGGTATGATCTGTGCTTCCGAGCAGTCCGTAACTGTTCTGGACAGCATTTATGAAGAAGTGAAAAAAGAATTCATTTACAGAGGCTGCTACTTCCTGAAAGAGGACGAACTGGAAAAAGTCAGAAAAACCATTATCATCAACGGTGCCCTCAATGCAAAGATTGTTGGCCAGAAAGCTGCTGCAATCGCAGCAATGGCAGGTGTTACGGTTCCGGAAACTACCAAGATCCTGATCGGTGAAGTAGAGTCCGTAGATATCAGCGAAGAATTCGCTCACGAAAAACTTTCCCCTGTACTGGCAATGTACAGAGCAGCAACCTTTGACGAAGCCATTGCCAAAGCAGAACGTCTCGTAGCAGACGGCGGATACGGCCATACTTCTTCTCTTTATATCAACACCAGTGAAAAAGAGAAAATGGCAAAACATGCAGCTGCTATGAAAACCTGTCGTATCCTCATCAATACCCCGTCTTCCCAGGGAGGTATCGGTGATTTATACAACTTTAAACTGGCTCCATCCCTTACCCTTGGCTGCGGTTCCTGGGGCGGCAACTCCGTTTCCGAGAACGTAGGCGTAAAACATCTGATCAACATCAAAACCGTTGCCGAAAGGAGAGAGAACATGCTCTGGATGAGAACCCCTGAAAAAGTTTATTTCAAAAAAGGCTGCATGCCGGTTGCTCTGGATGAACTCGGCACTGTCATGGGAAAGAAACGCTGCTTTATCGTAACCGATTCCTTCCTTTACAAAAACGGATACACCAGACCGATTGAAGACAAACTGGACCAGATGGGCATTGTACATACCTGCTTCTCTGACGTAGAACCTGATCCGTCTCTTGCTTCCGCAAAAGCCGGTGCAGCTGCCATGACAGCCTTCCAGCCGGACTGCATCATCGCTCTGGGCGGCGGTTCCGCAATGGATGCCGGCAAAGTTATGTGGGTACTTTATGAAAATCCGGATGCGGATTTTGATGATATGGCTATGGACTTCATGGATATCCGCAAGCGAATCTACACCTTCCCGAAAATGGGCAAAAAAGCATACTTTGTGGCAATCCCCACATCCTCCGGTACAGGTTCCGAGGTGACTCCTTTTGCCATCATTACAGACAAAGAGACCGGAATCAAATGGCCGCTGGCTGATTATGAACTGATGCCGAATATGGCAATCGTAGATACCGACAATATGATGAGTGCACCAAAAGGTCTGACCTGCGCTTCCGGTATCGATGTTATGACTCACGCAATCGAAGCATATGTTTCTGTCATGGCTTCTGATTATACAGACAGTCTTGCTCTCAAAGCAATCAAACTGGTATTTGATTATCTGCCGCGTGCATACAAAGACGGCAATGATGTAGAAGCAAGAGATCACATGGCAAACGCATCCTGCATGGCCGGTATGGCATTTGCAAATGCTTTCCTCGGCGTAAACCACTCTCTGGCTCACAAACTCGGTGCTTTCCATCACCTGCCGCACGGTATCGCAAATGCACTGGTTCTCACAGATGTTATGCGCTATAACAGTGCGGAAGTACCAACCAAGATGGGAACTTTCCCGCAGTATCAGTATCCGCATACACTGGCCCGTTATGCAGAGATTGGACGTTTTGTAGGTCTCACCGGCAAAGATGATCAGGAAGTTTTTGAAAAACTCATTGATAAACTGGAAGAACTGAAGAAAGTCATCGAAATCAAACCGACCATCAAAGATTACGGCGTAGACGAGGCATATTTCCTGGAAACTCTGGATGAAATGACAGAACAGGCATTCAATGACCAGTGTACAGGTGCCAACCCGAGATATCCGCTGATGTCCGAGCTGAAAGAAATCTATCTGAAAGCATATTACGGAAAATAAACCAGCCCATCGGTTCGTAAATAACTATACCAATAACAGAAAGGATGTCCGCCATGAATTTAAAGAATAAAAAAGTTTTTCTGACCCGTCCGTATAAGGTCGTATACAGAGATGGTGACCGCATCATCAAAGTTTTTACTCATGAACACGGCAAAGCCAATGTTTTTAATGAAGCACTCTGCCAGGCCCGCGTAGAGGAAAGCGGCCTTGACATTCCCAATGTCCTGGAAGTCAGCCAGATTGATGGCGAATGGGCACTTGCCATTGAATATGTGGAAGGCAAAACCCTGGAACAGATCATGCAGGAAGACCCGGATAATCTTGAAAAATACATGGAGCAGTTCGTAGACCTGCAGCTTTCCATGCATGCAAAGAAAGCGCCCCGCCTGACACTTCAGAAAGATAAATTTGCCCGCAAGATTTCCAGCCTGAAAGATACAGTCGATGCTACAACCCGTTATGAACTTCATACCCGACTGGATTCCATGCCAAACCACACCAAACTCTGCCATGGTGATTTTAACCCGAGCAATGTCATCGTCAGAGAAGACGGCACCATGACAATCGTAGACTGGGCACATGCAACTCAGGGAAATGCCAGCGGTGATGCAGCCATTACCTACCTGGAATTTGCACTGAAAGACCAGAAAAAGGCAGATCTCTACCTGGATCTCTTCTGCAAAAAGAGCGATACTGCAAAACAGTATGTACAGAAATGGCTTCCCATTGCCGCAGCAGCACAGCTCACCAAGGAAATTGAGGAAGAAAAAGAATTCCTGACCCGCTGGATCGATATTATTGATTTCCAGTAATTCCTGATTTTTCATGAAATGTTTTACAATCATATTGCTTTTTAAACATATAATACAAGGTTCAAAAGTTCATGTGTTTCATACCTGCATGAAAAAACATGACTTTTGAACCCGCAAAAACATATCGTTTCATAAAAAAACACACCGGATATGAAATGTTCTATACAGAATTCTGTCGACATTTTCATCCCCGGTGTGTTTTATATTTTATATCTTTTGCGTTTTGTATTTTATATCTTTTGTGTTTTACCTGTTTCGTACTTATGACAATCCGTACTCAGCTGCCAGCTTCTTGAATTCCGGAAGCGAGTTCACAATGGTATCATAAGATACGCAGTATGCAAGTCTTACATATCCCGGACATGCGAAGGAGCTTCCGGGAACCATCAGGATATTGTATTTCTTACCGGCTTCGCAGAATTCCTTCTCATTTGGAACCGGAGATTTTACGAAAAGATAAAAAGCCCCCTGAGGTTTGATGCATTCAAAGCCGCATTCTTTCAGACCGTTATATAATGCAAGACGGTTTTTATCATAAGCAGCTACATCCACTTCCGCATCCACACACTTCATGATGACTTTCTGCATGAGGGACGGGGCGTTGACACTGCCGAGAATACGGTTGGCAATGGCTGCTGCGGTAATTACGGTCTCACTGTCTTCCAGTTCATCCGGGATGACCAGATAACCGATACGTTCACCCGGAAGAGACAGGGATTTGCTGTAGGAATAACCGACTACTGTATTTTTATAATATTTTGTCAGGTACGGTACTTCTACTCCATCATATGCCAGTTCTCTGTATGGCTCGTCAGAAATAAGATAAATCACACTTCCGAACTCCTGCTGTTTCTGCTCAAGAATTTCAGCCAGTTTCTTGATGGTTTCCTCAGAATATACGACTCCGGTAGGATTATGCGGGGTATTTACGATGACTGCTCTGGTATTGGCATTGATCTTCTGCTCCAGTTCTTCCAGATTTGGCTGGAAAGTTGCCGTATCCGGAGAGATTTCCACAAGCTTGCCGTCATAATTCTTCACATATGCACCATATTCCAGAAAGTACGGTGCAAAAACAATCACTTCTTCTCCGGGATTCAGGATTGTTTTGAGAATTACATTCAGACCGCTGGCTGCACCAACAGTCATGATCAGGTTTCTGGCTGCAAAGGAAGTGCCGAAACGGCGGTTCAGAGATTCCGCAATTGTCTGACGGACATCCTCAAATCCGGCATTACTCATATAGCCATGAAGAACGGTCGGTTCCTCTTCGTTTACCAGATCAATAATCGCCTGACGGACACAGTCCGGAGCCGGTACACTGGGATTTCCCAGACTGAAATCAAATACTTTATCCGCACCGTAAATCGAGCGGAGTCTGTTTCCTTCTTCAAACATCATTCGAATGGCAGAATTATTCTGCACAAAGGGTTTCATTTTTTCTGCAATCATTTTTGTCTCTCCTCGCTTGCTTTTATACTGCGGCATATGCACCTTATCCATCGTAGCTGCTGCATGATTTTTATGCGACTGCGTCCATGCCGACTTTCAGCGCTTTTTTATTCAGTTCCACGAACTGCGGCTTGATATTGGCCTCCAGAATAGAATCCCAGTCAATGTGCTCCAGACCCATGGCTTTGATAATGGTACCAAGAAGAATGATGTTGGCAGCTTTCTCATTGCCAAGTTCTCTGGCCAGACGGGTGGCATCCACTACCTTGGCTTTGACATGCTTTTCGATTTCTTCCAGCACATCGTCCGGATAGGTTTCCTCACCGGTAATGACGGACATGGAAGGAATTTCTTCATTATTTACAACCAGTGTGCCGTCTTCTTTGAGATAATCCAGAGATCGAAGGGCTTCCATCTTTTCAAAGGAAACGATAATGTCGGCTTTGCCTTTTTCGATAACCGGGGACATTACTTTTTCACCGTATCGAACCTGAGAGGAAACACTTCCGCCTCTCTGGGACATACCGTGAATCTCGCTCATTTTTACATCATAGCCTGCTTCCATCAGGCCATTGGTCAGAATTTTGCTGGCAAGGATGGTACCCTGACCGCCTACACCTACTAATAAAATGCTTTTTGTCATGGGATCAGTCCTCCTTTACGATAGCATCTTTCGGGCATACCTGTGTGCAGACATCACAGCCTACGCACTGAGCACGATTGATGGTAACTTTTTTGTTTGCTTTGTCATAGGACATGGCTGGACAGCCAGCTTTGAGACAAAGTCTGCAGCCTACACATTTCTCAGGATCCACTTTATTCTTTGTAGCAAAAAGATCGGTAAACTCACTCTTATCTTCTTTGGAGAATTTCTTCAGAACACATGGCCAGCGGGTAATGATCACAGACGGCTCATCAAGGGCCAGACATTTGTCAAGAGTATCGTCTACTTCCTGAAGATTATTCGGATTTACCACATAAACGTGTTTTACACCGATTGCTCTGACGAGATCTTCAATTTTAATCAGCGTTGTTTCCTCACCTTTGGCAGTGTAACCGGTTCCGGGATTGTTCTGGTGACCGGTCATACCTGTGATACGGTTATCCAGAATAATGTTCACCGTATTGCTCTTATTATAAACCGTATTGATCAGCGAATTGATTCCTGTATGGAAAAATGTGGAATCTCCCAGTACTGTTACGACACGGCGGCCATTTCCCTGGGCATTAAATGCTCTCTGAGCTCCATGACCGATGCTGATGCTGGCTCCCATACATACTGTGGAATCCATTGCCTGATATGGCTTTCCTGCTGCCAGAGTGTAACATCCGATATCGCCGCTGATCATAATATCCTTGCGCTTGCCAAGGCGATAGAACAGTCCCCTGTGAGGACATCCTGCACAGAAAGTCGGTGCACGGCCGATCAGCTTGGTTTTGTCAAATTCCATGGTTTTGTTCGGTGTTCCGGTCACGCATGCACGGATCACATCCGGAGTCAGTTCTCCGTAAGCCGGAAACAGGTCTTTGCCGGTACAGGTGCAGCCCTGCTGTTTTACAAACTCTTCAATATATGGATCATTTTCTTCCAGAACGTATACTTTGTCCACTTTGTAGCAGAAATCCTTGATCAGATTTGCCGGAAGAGGATTGGTAAATCCAAGTTTCAGATAAGAAGCATCTTCTCCGAATACTTCTTTTGCATAATAATAGCAGACACCGGAAGCGATAATACCGATTTTGGTGCTTCCCATTTCCACACGGTTAAACGGGCTGGTTTCGCTGTATTCTGCCAGTTTTTCCATACGGTCCTGCAGTTTTACGCGAAGATTTCTGGCAATTGCCGGAAGACATACGTATTTAGCCGGATTTTTGGTCCATTCTTTCGCCGGAACTTCTGCTCTGTCACTCAGTTCTACGATGGATTTTGAATGACAGACACGGGTAGTCATCCGGATTATAAACGGAGTGTCAAATTTCTCACCAAGTTCATAGGCTGCTTTGACCATATCAATGCACTCCTGGCTGTCAGATGGCTCAAGCATGGCAATTTTGGCTGCTTTGGCATAGTTGCGGTTATCCTGCTCGTTCTGAGAGGAAAACATCCCCGGTTCATCCGCTGTCACGATTACATTGCCGCCGTTGACACCCATATAAGCCCAGGTAAACATCGGGTCTGCTGCAACGTTCATGCCAACATGCTTCATGGATACCATACTGCGCTCTCCGGCTACGGATGCGCCAATGGCAGATTCCATGGCTACCTTCTCATTCGGCGCCCACTCTGCGTATATTTCTTTATATGTAGCAAGATTTTCCAGAATTTCTGTACTGGGGGTTCCGGGATATGCGGATGCATAAGTAACCCCGGCTTCATATGCGCCCC
The DNA here is from genome assembly GCF_052063365.1 of Blautia sp. HCP3S3_G3. Classification (NCBI taxonomy): domain Bacteria; kingdom Bacillati; phylum Bacillota; class Clostridia; order Lachnospirales; family Lachnospiraceae; genus Blautia; species Blautia sp. HCP3S3_G3. The sequence goes on from NZ_JBQHXR010000011.1 coordinate 16,262, forward strand.
TGGCGATTGCTTCATCGCCGGTCATCAACTTCTTCATAGGTTTCCTCCTCAATATGTTTCTGCTAATACTTAATTGTACCCCTATTATACTTAGTGTGTCAACGCTTTTATGTAGTAAAGCGATCTGATTTTATGTGGCAAAACCATTTCATCTGCCATATTTTTACCGTAAAACTCTGCATTATCAGATAAATTTTTCTGTATTATCAGGTAAATTTCTTTCTTGCTTTTTCACTGACAGTGATGTATCATAAGATAATCATTTTTCAGGGCATTTCGCCGATTTTTCCCATATTATATTTTTTATAAGTTTTTGTATTCACTAATTGCCACTATTCACCAATTCATATATAATGAGAAAGGAGAAAATACTATTATGAAAGAAGTGTATGGAAGTATGGCATTAGAAACCAAAGAACTTTACACTACAAAAGATATCATGGCTCTGCCGGAAGGAGTGCGGGCAGAACTCATTGACGGAGAAATTTTTTATATGGCCACTCCGAATACGATTCACCAGGCATTACTTAGGGAACTCAGCTACACATTTGTCACTTATCAAAAACAAAATAAGGGACGGTGTCAAACTTTTTTTGCTCCCTACTCCGTATTCATTAACCGAGATGAATACAACTACCTGGAACCGGATCTTCTGATCATCTGTCCTCATGGTGAAGAAGATGACCGCCATCAGAAAGACGGATGCCACGGCGGACCTGATTTTGTCCTGGAAATTGTATCTCCTTCATCCAGGAAAATGGATTATCTCAAAAAACTGGATAAGTATGAAACTGCAGGTGTAAGAGAATACTGGATCGTTGATCCGCAGACAGAACGTGTTCTTGTCTATGATCTCGAAAAAGAACAGCCGCTTCTCACCCAGTATACCTTTGAAGATACGATTCCCGTAAGAATCTACGGTGATTTCTCCATCGACTTCAAAGAACTGGATTTCCGGATGTAGTATCTATCCATCCCACACAGGAAAAATATTCGTACAATCCACGATGAATAACCATATAACCGGTTATTTACGAAACGATGTACCAGACAAAATACAAAAGATAAATTACAGAAAACACATTTACAGAAGATACTTCCTTTTTTCTGTAGACAAAAAATGACACTGCAGACTCCAGAGCATGTTTGATAATTGCTCCAGGCAGGCAGTGCCATTTTTTTATTCATCCTTTAACTTTTCACACTTTAATTTTTACTCTAATTTTTCACACTCAAACGGACCAGGGCTCTGTGGAGCTTGGCTTCCGCAATTTTATATTCCCGGTCGGTAAGCCCGCCTTTGGAAAGCAGATCTTCTGCACGCGCTTTGGCTTTGGAAGCACGTTCCTCGTCGATATCTTCTTTCCATTCCCAGGTAGTTGCAAGCAGACTGCACTCTCCGTCCATCATGGAAAGCATTCCTCCGATACAGGCAGCCGTACGCGTGGTGCCGTCCGGCAGCACTACATGAGCTTCTCCCATTCCGAGAGCTGTACAGAAATTACAGTGTCCTGCAAGAATCGCCAGATCTCCCGTAATACTTCTGCATACGACGCGTTCCGCTTCTCCCTGAAACAAAAGACCGTCCGGTGTTCCGATTTGTAATGGGAAGGTCCTCATAGACAGCCTCCTTTACTGTTTTCCGGCTTTTTCAAAAACATCATCAATGGTTCCGGCAAACAGGAAATAGCTCTCCGGAATATCATCACATTCGCCGTTCAGAATCATCTTGAATCCACGGATGGTTTCCTTCAGAGGCACGTACTGTCCAGCCATACCGGTAAACTGCTCCGCAACAGAAAAGCTCTGTGACAGGAAACGCTGTACCTTACGTGCACGGTTAACTGTCTGCTTATCTTCCTCGGACAGCTCATCCATACCCATGATGGCGATAATGTCCTGCAGTTCTTTGTAACGCTGCAGTACACGCTGTACTGCACGGGCAACTTCATAATGCTCTGTACCTACCACCTCCGGTGAAAGGATACGGCTGGTGGAATCCAGCGGATCCACTGCCGGATAAATACCCTGGCTGGCAATTTCACGAGAAAGAACCGTGGTTGCATCCAGATGGGTAAATGTCGTAGCCGGAGCCGGATCGGTAAGGTCATCCGCAGGCACATAAACAGCCTGAACAGATGTAATGGAACCTTTTCTGGTGGAAGTAATACGTTCCTGAAGTGCACCCATCTCTGTAGCCAGCGTCGGCTGGTACCCTACTGCAGACGGCATACGTCCAAGCAGAGCGGAAACCTCGGAACCTGCCTGCGTAAAACGGAAAATATTATCAATAAACAGAAGCACGTCCTGATTCTTCACATCACGGAAATACTCTGCCATTGTCAGACCGGAAAGACCAACACGCATACGTGCTCCCGGCGGCTCATTCATCTGTCCATATACCAGCGCGGTCTTATCAATAACTCCGCTTTCTTTCATTTCATTATAAAGGTCATTTCCTTCACGGGTACGCTCTCCAACACCGGTAAATACAGAAAGTCCGCCATGGGCTGTCGCAACATTGTGGATCAGCTCCATGATCAGAACGGTCTTGCCTACTCCCGCACCACCGAACAGACCGATTTTACCTCCCTTTGCATAAGGACAGATCAGGTCTACGACTTTGATACCTGTCTCCAGGATCTCCGTAGCAGGTGTCTGCTCTTCATAGGAAGGTGCCGGACGATGGATAGACCAGCGTTCTTTTGTTTCCGGAGCCGGCTGATTATCTACCGGGTCACCCAGAAGGTTAAATACACGGCCCAGACATTCCTCTCCAACAGGAACGGAAATAGGTGCACCGGTATCTACAGCCTTAATGCCCCGAACCAGACCGTCCGTGGAATTCATGGCAATACAGCGCACTGTATTGTCACCGATCTGCTGAGCTACTTCGGCTGTCAGCTTTGCGCCATTATTATCGATTTCAATAGCATTGAGCAGTGCAGGCAGTTCATCGTGCGCAAAGCGGATGTCCAAAACAGGACCGGTGACCTGTACTACCTCGCCAATGTGTTTTTCGCTCATTCTTCGAATCTCCTTGTTATCATGTCATATGTGCCGACCCGTAATATCCGTATGCGGCACTGATCAGTCATTTAAAGACCTTCTGCACCTCCGACAATTTCTGTGATTTCCTGCGTTATGCTTGCCTGACGCGCTCTGTTGTAATACAGATTCAGTTTTTCGATCATTTCTTCTGCATTGCCGGTCGCTGCCTCCATGGCAGTTCTTCTGGCAGCAAGCTCACTGGCAAGTGCTTCGCAGACACCGCCATACACAATTCCCGCCAGATACTCCGGAACGATCGCATCAAACACTTCCATACTGTCCGGCTCATAGAGAATCAGATTACGGACAGGCTTTTTGCCTTCCGCATTCTCTTCTTCTGCCAGATCCGTCAGCGGCAGCATGGAAAAGACATCCGGCTGCTGAGACAGCATGGAAACAAATTTGGTATAACATAATTCAATATGACCGAAACTGCCTCTTTTGAACTCTTCACAAAGCAGATTTGCCATTTCGAAACAATCCGCCACCGAAACATCCGCAATTTCTGCAAACTGTTCTGTGATACATTCAATGCCCCTGCGGTGAAAATATTCTACTGCCTTTTTGCCAATGGGAAGCACCACATACTCTTTTCCTGCACTGGCAGCTTCCAGACATTTGAAAAGATTGGCATTGTATCCGCCTGCAAGACCTCTGTCACCGGCAATTACAATATAACAATATTTCTCACTTACAGCTTCTTTGGCATAAACAGAAGAAAAATCCGTGTTTCCTGCCGCGATTTCTCTCAGGGTTTCGTGAAGCGTTTCAAAATATGGGCGGCATGTTTCAGCCCGTTCCTTGGCTTTACGCAGTTTGGAGGATGCTACAAGTTCCATTGCCTTGGTAATCTGCATGGTGCTCTGGACACTCTTGATACGCAGCTTTACCGCTTTCATGTTTGCAGCCATAATGTACCCTCCTAATCACATCATTTCTCAGGTCTTGTATTCAGAAAATTCTCTGTATAAGATTCCAGTACCTGTTTCAGCTTCTCTTCCGTATCTGCTTCCAGCTTACCGGTCGTACGGATGCTCTGCATAACCTCTGCACCCTGTGCGTCTGTATCCAGATGAGTAAATAATCCGGCTTCATAAGCGCGGACATCTTCTACAGCTACTGCAGACAGGATACCTTTTGTAACAGCATAGAGAATCGCTACCTGTTTTTCAACAGGCACCGGTGCATTCTGGTTCTGTTTCAGAACCTCTACAATACGGGCACCCTGATCCAGACGTGCTTTTGTATCTGCATCCAGGTCTGAGCCGAACTGAGCAAAACTCTGCAGCTCACGGTACTGGGAATAAATCAGTTTCAAAGTTCCGGCAACCTTTTTCATTGCCTTGATCTGTGCATTACCTCCAACTCGGGATACGGAAATACCCGGGTTTACTGCAGGCATAACACCAGAATGGAACAATTCTGTTTCCAAGAAGATCTGACCATCTGTGATAGAAATAACGTTGGTCGGAATATATGCGGAAACATCTCCGGCCTGGGTTTCAATAACAGGCAGTGCTGTCAGAGAACCGCCGCCATGAGCATCATCCAGCTTTGCCGCACGTTCCAGCAGTCTGGAATGAAGGTAGAAAACGTCTCCCGGATAAGCCTCACGTCCCGGAGGACGACGGATCAGAAGAGAAAGTGCACGGTAAGCAACCGCATGCTTGCTCAGATCATCATAAATGATCAGCACATGTTTTCCCTTATACATAAAATATTCACCCATTGCACATCCGGAATATGGTGCAATGTACTGAAGCGGACTTGCTTCGGAAGCAGTTGCCGCAACAACAATGGTATAATCCATAGCACCGTTTCTGGTCAGAGTTTCTACCAGATTCGCTACAGTGGAACGCTTCTGTCCGATTGCTACATAGATACAGATGACATCCTGTCCCTTCTGGTTAATGATTGTATCCACAGCAAGAGTTGTTTTACCGGTCTGACGGTCACCGATGATCAGTTCACGCTGACCTCTTCCGATCGGTACCATGGAATCGATTGCTTTGATACCTGTCTGCAGCGGTTCGTGTACAGATTTTCTCTCACAGATTCCGGGTGCCGGGCTCTCAATTGCCCGGAATTCTTCCGTAACAATGGGACCTGCACCATCAATCGGCTGACCAAGGGCGTTTACAACACGTCCGATCATTGCCTCTCCTACCGGTACAGATACAACCTTGCCGGTCCGTTTTACGGTCTGTCCTTCACCGATGTTCTCATCGGAACCAAATAATACGATAGATACACTGTTTTCTTCCAGGTTCTGTGCCATACCAAAACTGCCGTCCTCAAACTCCAGCAGTTCTCCTGCCATACAGTTGATAAGACCGCTGGCTCTGGCAATACCGTCACCTACCATCAAAACCGTGCCTGTTTCATTCTGCTGAATTGCGTTATCGTAATATTTGATCTGGCTGCGGATGACCTTGGATATTTCTTCAGGTTTTAATTGCATGTTTTCCTCCAGCAGCGCATATACTGCGCAATTTTATAGTAATATCTGCTTTCGCAGATTTTTGCTTCAGACAATGATTTCATTAAGTTTTCTGGAAATGCCGGACAGACGGCTCTGAACTGTGCCGTCAAGCTGTTTGCCTTCCATTTCCACTCGCAGACCGGCCACTACGGACGGATCTCTCTTCTGAATCAGAGAAACCTGCTTACCGCTCATTTTCTCAAGTTTCGCCTTCAGAGCTTCCATCTGGCTTTCACTGAGTGCAACCGCACTGGTCACAACTGCTTCCGCAATATTATGGTCTGCATGATAACGCCGTGTAAATTCATCGCAGCATCCTGAGAATTCTCCCAGCAGATTCCGCTCACACAGCAATTTCAAAAAATTCACTAAATACCGCTCCGCCTGGGCACCAAATGCATCTTCCACGAGTTTCGTCCTCTCCTGTTTCGGAATGGACGGTTCTCCCAGAAGCCGCAGATAATCCGGATTCTCACAGAAAATCTGCCGCACTTCCGCCATCTGCTGCATCATGGTATCCGTAAGCTGTTCTTCGGCAGCCAGATCATAAAGGCTGCCGCCATACAGTCTGGCAGTCTGCGTCATGATGCCTCACCTACATTCGAAATAAACTCGTCAATCAGTTTCGTATGGTCTTCCTCGCAGATCTCACGCTCGATCACTTTTCCTGCGATCTCTACTGCCATGCCGCCAATCTCATCCTTGATCTCATTAACAGCTTTTCTCTTCTCCTGAGCAATATCACTTTCCGCTTTTGCCTTCATAGCGGCTGCCTGTTCAGAAGCTTCCCTCAGCATCTGTTCGCTCTGGACAGCAGCTGTTTTCTGAGCTGTCATCACGATTTCATTTGCTTTTGTCTTTGCTTCCTGCATATTCTGCTCATATTCAGATTTCATGGCATTCGCCTCATCTTTGGCCTTGATGGCATCCTGAATCTCGGCATCCGCCATAGCTTTGCGCTTCGCAAGCATTTCATTAATCGGCTTGAATAAAAAGCGCTTAATCAGATATACCTGGATAAAAAGGTTGCAGATCTGCGCAATGAATGTCCATGGTATAATACCAACTAATGACTGTACATCCATGCTTGTAACCTCCTGTTCTCTATTCCTTCAGCTTATTCTCAGGGCAGTGTCTGCAATATGAGACACTCCTGCTTCTATGGTGATCAGCCAAGGAAGTTCATGAACATACCCGGAGCTACGAAGATCAGCAGCAGACCGGTAACGAAACCGTAAATACCTGTGGTCTCTGCGATCGCACAACCAAGGAGCATGGTAGATGTTACATCACCTTTACATTCCGGCTGACGTCCGATAGCTTCCAGAGCCTTTGAAACTGCGTTACCTTCACCAATACCAGGGCCGATACCGGCGATCAGAGAGCATCCTGCTCCAATTGCACAACCAGCAAGCGCAATACCTTTAGCGAGTACTGTAAAATCCATAATATAATCCTCCTGTTTTTACTGTTTTCTGTTTTTACAATTTTTACTTTTACTATTCTTCTGTTTTAATAAATGTTTACTGTTCATTCCATTCAAAGGAACACGCTTCCAGTGAGCGTTAACCACTGGCTCACTGCCAATAGCCTTCTGCTGTGAATGAGAAAGCATACTGCAGTTCACTCTGTTTCCTACAGCGGAATCATCCCTCTTCTGCCGCATTGGCAATATACATGGTGGTCAGCATGCAGAAAATAAACGCCTGCATCACACCAGAGAACCAGTCAAAATAAACTGACAGAACTGCCGGAATACCTACATCCAGAATCGGTATCTGGGATAACAGATCCCCGACAATGCCCGGAATCAGGCCCAGCAGCGCGGAACTTGCCACTGCAAGTGCTCCGTAAAGCAATGCGTTGATAACAACGCCGGAAAGAATATTTCCGAAATGACGGCATGCCATACTGATCGGTGTTGCCAGCTCCGAAAGTATGTTAAACGGTGTCAGAATCGGAATCGGCTGTGTAAAGCCCTTCAGATATCCGCCAACACCTCCTGCTTTGATCTTCTGGTATGTGATCATGATAAAAACGATCACTGCCCATGCAGCTTCTGTTGAAAGGTCTGCAGTCGGACTTCTGAGTCCTATCAGACTGATCAGATTCGAAACCACACTGGTTACAAACAATGCTGCTACAAAAGGAATAAAATGCCGGAATTTTTCTCCCATATTTCCGATAACGAAATTATTTGCCTTCTCTACCAGAAGTTCTGCCAGCGCCTGGCGTTTGGAAATATTCTCTACTTTCAGGTCATGGGTCAGCCAGATGCAGAATCCTGTAATCAGAATCATGACAATCCAGCTCACTACAATTGTCTCACTGATCTGCAGTTTACCCAGAATCGGAAAATCAAACGGCAGTGTAAAAAAGACTCTTGCTCCTGAAATATCGACTTCCATCTATGTTTCCACCTCCCATCCGAAGATTTAAATTAAATCTTTTATTTTTTTATAATTCCCATTATCTTGATACCCATTCCCGGAAAAAGAAGCGGTGCGATCCCTGCCACAAAATGAAAACAGGGGGCTGCAATAGCCACAATAATCCACAGCATCTGAATCATCGTTCTCTGGGAATAACTTGCCTTCATCCGTGATCTGGCAGCATCTTCATCTGTGCTGGCAGCCACCTTCTGAACAGTAATTCCCATCAGGAAAAAATTCATCACTGCGATCAATCCGCCGCAGATTCCTCCAAGAAACACTGTGTAATCCAGCGGCACCTTATCCGGCATGACCATATGAAGCACTGCAAACACGCCCCACATGATCACTACTCCGACAGCGGTACTGACTGCCACATTTTTTGTTTCTTTTTTTACAGCTGGCTGAACATTGTCCCAAAAATTGCTCATGTTTCTTCCTTTCTGTCTCGCTGCTTTAAGAATGTTTGTTAAAAAAGACTTTTGGTTTTTTCCTGTCCTTCTTATCACGGGCAGTAACGGAAAGATAGAATTTATATGCCACCATTCCCGAACCTCCCATACCAAAGAAAAAACCAGGAATAAAGACCCAGCCGCCCACGCCCATATGAACGGACAGCCACCAGCAGACACCAAGACAAATAAAAAGAGGAGTGATAAAGGAAAGACCAAACTGCGTAAGCAACGTGATATTCTTCCAAATATCTGCCCAGTTCTTCATTTCCACCACCCCTTTCCTGCTCCGTCTTTCTGTCTTCCTGCGGTCTTGCAATATAGTCAGATTTTACCATAATGCAGAAAAAATTACAACACATTTGCACATATTGCTAATTTTTTTGTCTGTATGCAAATGTTTTTTGTTATTTTTTTACCATTTTCAGGACCATCGGCAAGAAACTAATTTTTCGTTATTCCATGGATTCTCCGGAATCATCCGGAATTTTCATCTGCAAAATCTGGAATTTAATGGAATTTCTTACCTGGAAAATCCGCATTTTCTATGATAAAACTTATTCTGTAATTATACTGAATACACTTTTAAATTCAATGGACATTTTCTGCCAGTTTGTCCAGTTATTGCCAGACTCTGTCGATACTGTTCCATTTTCTGAAGCAGAACTTCCGATATGTCAAAAATACATACCTCTTTTCATGAGATACGGTATACAAAAAAACACATACCTCCTGAGTACTGATTTCGAAGGTACGTGTTCTCTTTTCCGGAAACATAAGAAAAATTTCACATCAACACACAGCTGATTCCATATATTTCGCTGTCTTATTGTTCCGTTATCATTTGTTATAAATATAATTGCTGTAGTTCGGATCATCCAGATTATCCAAGTTCAGCCATACCGGTTTCAGGAGAATTTCTTTTTCTATTTCCAGTTCTGTCTCCTCTTCCGGATCGATACTTGCCTGCAGAGCTGCCCAGATCGTCTGATATCCCATCGTAAACGGATCCTGAGAAATCACTCCGATTTCCTCTCCATTCCTGATTGCCTCCTGCTGGCGTGTTGTGGCATCTACTCCCACCATGGCAATTGCACTGTCTTCTGCAGTATTTTCTTTCTCCATGTTCAGATACATTTCCGAAACATCCGCATTGGTACAGAAAACACCGTCAAGGGCCGGATATTTCTCAAGAATTTCCTGCATAGCAGTCTCCATATCCTCTACCTGATCCTGATAAATCACCTGAACTACATCGATATCTGAATAATTGGAGATAAAATCCAGAAATCCTTCTACGCGCTCCTTCGCACTCTGGGTTTTCTCCTGTGCGGAAAAGACTGCAACATTTCCCATTTTTCCAATTGTCCGGGCCAGACGATAAGCGGCCATACGGCCAACCTGCACATTATCTGTCGCCCTGAATGCGGACACCAGCTTCGTATTCGTCACGTTCGAATCAAATACTACCACCGGAATTCCATTCTCGCTGGCACTCTCCAGCTGAGCCTGGCAGGAATCCATATCTCCTACAGAAAGACAGAGCACATCCGGATTCTCAGCTATGACTGCATCAATAATATTGATCTGCTCTTCGACCTTCTGCTCGTCATCCGGGCCTTCAAACGTCATGGTCACCTTCTCATCTTTCGAAAAACCATATGCGTCATTTACCTCACTCACTGCGGATTCCATCCCTGAACGAACCAGATCCCAGAATTCTCCTTTGGTGCATTTGCTGACTACTGCAATTCTGGTGCCCGCCTGAATCGGAACGTTTGTATCAATTTCCGGAAGGACCTGCGGATCTTCCACCTGTTCTGCGGATTCTGTTTCTTCCCCTTCAAGCACATCTGCCACAAGCGGCTGTATCGCCTCTTCTACCTGTTCTTTACGACAGCCGGACAAAATCACAGAAACTGCAAATATGCCCGCAGCGGCAATTGCTGCTCTCTTCATCTTTATTCTCCTCTTTCCATTAAAATAGAATTAACATGAATTATACGACTTTTTTACATTATACACTTTTTCCGCGTTCCGTCCATAGATTTCATAATTTTTTCATTTTTTTCTCACGCATCCTATTATTTCCAAAATTACTCTTTAATCCCACACATCCCATTCTTTGCCGATCTCGTATACCGTAGAAAAAGAAAGCGGCCCCAGTATCACTCCCCACACGCCAAACAGAATCATGCCAAGGTATACAGAGATCAGAATCATAATGGGAGATACTCCAAGTTTTTCTCCCAAAAGCCGCGGTTCCAGAAATTCCCTCAGAAGACTGGTCACAAGATCCACCAGCACACATCCCAGGGCCATTTTGGACTGTCCCCGTATAAGAAATATCACTGCCGCAGGATAAAGGAACGTTCCCGTACCGATCAGAGGCACCGCATCCAATATCCCCAGTGCAGTTCCCAGCAAAAGATAATACGGACTTTTCATCATCCAGAAAGCAGCCGCGCAGACCGCTGATATTACAGCAATAATGACCACCTGTGCTTTTAGATAAGTCACTGTTGTCTTTTTCAGCCGCCGTATGACACGTCTGATTCCAACCATCCAGGAATAATCCCAGATTTTTTGACGGAAATTCTCCATATCTCCCATAAGCAGAACTGCAGATATAAATGTAACAACGATTCCGGACAGAAAAAACAGCAGCTTTCCTGTTCCACGCAGTACTGCACGGGAAATATTCGGACTCAAGGCAGCCAGGATCTGATCCTGAAGCATTCCTGCCTGCTGCAAAAAATACTCTCTGCTTTCGTCCGCACGGATTCCTGTGATTTCTTCAATCATCCTGCAGCATCTGTCAAGAAGGGAAAACAGCCACTTCTGAAGCACCTGATAATTGGAAAATGCTCTTTTCAGCTGGGATAAACTCTCCCCGATTCCCTGATACACAAGCACTGCCAGTACTCCAAAGAGCACTGCCAGCAGCACTGCACCGGCAAATGTTCTTTTTATTTTTGTTTTCTTTTCAATTTTTAAAGAAAGGGGATAAAGCCAGCATGCCAGAATCCAGGCTGCAATAAATGGCAGAAACACCGGCATCAAATATCGGTATCCAAGATATACCCCTGCCAGAATTCCAACGATCATTCCCCGTCTTTTCCATTCTATATGCAAAAAACCACCACACATTTCCATGTTTATAAATTACTGTATCAGCGTGTGTTTGAAAATTTATTCCCGGAATCTGCCGGAAAACACTTTCCAAACACACAATAGTATGGTGGATAATTCTCTCAATTATTCATGGAATCCTTCAAAAGCTTCCCCGCGCGGTGAAATCTCGAATTTCATCTTTTTCTTCTTCGACGGGTGGAGCAGTGTCAGTTCACAGGAACAAAGCCCCAGCGGCACATTGGATTTATCCGAAGGATTATATTTCCGGTCTCCAAGCAGCGGCATCCCTGCATGGGCCATCTGCACCCGGATCTGATGATGGCGGCCGGTATCCAGATGAATTTCCAGAAGAATTTTCCTTCCGCCTTCTATACGGCTGTCTTCTGCTTCCTGCAATATTTTATAAGATAAACGGGCCTCCTTACTTCCTGCGGTTCCCTTCGGAACGACAGTTGATGTATTGGTTCTTCCGTCTTTTTTCAAGTAATCAATCAGCAAATATTCTTTCCCTGCTTCCTGTCCGGAAACAACAGCTGTCTCAGCCAAATTCTTTTTATCCAAAACACAATCTGTCACTGCCGGATATTTTTTACCCTGAACATTCCCCGTTACAGCCAGATATTTCTTGCACATTTCTCCTGCTGCCATCTGGCGGCTGAGTTCCCGGGCCGCACCCGGAGTTTTTCCAAAAACCAGTACGCCTTCCACCGGCTGGTCCAGCCTGTGGATGACTGCAAGATATGGAATTTTCCTGCTGTTTTCCCCACTTCTGACAGCAAGATAATTTCTAAGAGCATTCTCCAGATCCAGTGCTCCCATTCTGGCATTCTGCACTGCGATCCCCGCAGGTTTATGGCATACCAGGATTTCTCCATCTTCATATATAATGGTATCTTCTACTCTGAAATTACGCATCAATCTTTTCTCTCCCGGACTAATGAAAATCGCAGTAAAAGACGGTCATCACTTTTTACTCTGCCTGATTTCAAAAATGATGACCGTCTTAACAATCTTCATTATTCAATTTTTTTATCCTCTTTATTTCTTTATAAGAAATGTCTTCGTGTTATAATGATTCTGAATTTTAATTTGTTTATAATATGCTTTATCTCTATTCAGTTTTTACTTATATTTACTTTTTATATGTATATTTACATATCTCGTCTTATTTCCTGCTCATAAACGATATGATTCATTTATCATTCGATTTATTTAGAAAGTTCATAGATTTTGAATTATAATTTCACGGCTTATAATTCAATGAATGAAGAAATACCGGATATACCTTTTCTTTCTCTTATTTTTACAAACAATTTCGAACTTAACTTCTTAAATTAAAAACCGCTCATTGGTATGATAGAAAAAGTTCCTTTTTATTTCTTCTCTGTTAATATCTTTTGTAAGAAGATATTCTTCTGATGCAAAGCTTCAATTCATATTCTGATGTTGCAATATGGATTTCAAAATATCTTTCTTATCTGTCCTGGAAGTACTTCAAATCTCTTCTTTTGAACGAACCTCTGAGATAAGCAGTTATATTCTTTCTGATTATGTTTCTTTACACATATCAAAAATCTTTGTATCAGGTTCGTGATAGTTATTCAATATGAGAAATCGTTTCTATACCTTGGATACATTTTCTGTTATTTTCCGGTTACTGATTTTTCCGGATAAATTCTTTTCCTTATTTATCTTGTATCAGGTCTTTCTTGCAGGAAATACGATTCCTATCACTGACTCATATTGATGATTGTCAGGTTATGTTCCCACTGGAATCACCTTTGCCTTTCTTATTCTTTCATCCTTTTCATGGAGCATTTATACTATGAATTGAATGATTTCTTATTTTGTCGTTCTTTGTTTTGATGGTTTTATCATACCACTGCTTTTTCTATTTGTCAATACATTTGTTTATTATTTTAAAAATAATTCGTTTTTATCTGTTATCTCCTATATTAATGCAGTTATTTGTTTATATAATATATTATTTTCAGATAATTATGCAAATTTATACAGTTATGGGAAAGAATCCTTCTCTGCAGGATTCTCCGCCTGCGGCGAATTGCTTTCGCAATAAAATTCCTCTCTGCCACAGTGTGAACCTGCCCGGAAAGCTTTTTATTAAAGTTAAAGGAAAACGCGAAGTACGCTCCTGTAACTCAAAAAGCTGCCGGCCTGTGATCTTCCATCACCTGCGCGGCAGCTTTTCAGACATATTTGCTGCGAATCAAAATTTTATCTTAATCTGCGTTCCGATTATTGTAATTAATCAGACATCCCTTCAGGATGATTTCACGTTCATCGTCTGTCAGCTCCCCAAGGGTTACCTCAAACTCTGCCAGGCTGCCGTCTTTTACCACGTAACCTTTGATCACATCTGCTTTTTCTGCCACTGCGGTGCGTACACCCGGGAAGAAAAGATAATCCCCATTCTCAAACGGAAGATCTCCTGCAGGAATCAGGAAGGGGAGCATACCCCAGTTGATCAGGTTGGAACGATAACGTTTGGTCGCATACTCATTGGCAATATTTGCCCAGCCTCCGAGAACCTTCTGACAGGATGCAGCCTGTTCACGTGCGGAACCGTCACCCGGTTTTACAGCGAAAATCGTACTTCCGACACCGACATTTCCTTTGTCTGCTTCCGGGAAACGGGTATGAATTGCTTCCATTACAGGCTTCAGTTCCGGAAGAACCTCTACCGGGCAGGTTCCTTCCTGAATCGCCAGCTGAGCTTTCTGTACTTCCTTCGCACGTCCCACATATGCCGGGTCTTTTCTGGAAAGAGTAAACTCTGCAAGCCCCAGAGGATTAGAACGGAAAGAAGAAGTCTCACCGGAAGGAATCAGTTCGTCTGTGGTAGTAACCGGATCATGAATCTCTGAAACAACCTTCAGCACCAGATTCTCTGCCAGCGGAGGCATTTTCGGCCAGTCTTTGATATTCGGTCCAAAGTGAATCTCCACATCCGAATCTGCCACTCCATGACTGTCAAAGATACGGTTTTCATATATCGTTTTGTCAAAGAAATATTTCTGATTGGTATAGGTTCCTGTGTATTCTTCTGCTGATGTCAGGAATCCTTTATTGGCTGCTGTTGCTGCAATGGAACGGGCATCCATCAATGCAACCGAAGAAATCTGGCCATTCTGCACCTTGGAACCTTCCCGGTTCGGGAAGTTTCTGGTGGTATGACGGATACTGAATGCATTGTGAGCCGGAGTATCTCCAGCACCGAAACATGGTCCGCAGAACGCAGTCTTCACAACAGCACCTGTCGCAAGAAGATCCGCCAGCACACCATTCTTCGCCAGTTCCATATAAATCGGCGTGCTTGCCGGATAAACACTCAGCGTAAACGCATCTGCTCCGATACTTGCACCTTTCAGAATGTCTGCTGCTGCACAGATATTTTCAAAACCGCCGCCTGCACATCCTGCGATAATTCCCTGATCCACATAAAGGTTTCCATCAACGACCTTATCTCTCAATGTGTACGGAATCTTTCCTCCAAGACTTACCTGGGCTCTCTTCTCCACATCTGCCAGAATGTCATCCAGGTTTGCTTTGAGTTCATCAATGGTATAGGTGTTGCTCGGATGGAACGGCATTGCGATCATCGGCTTGATCTCGCCAAGGTCAATCTCCACACATCCGTCGTAATATGCCACATTGCCCGGCTTCAGTTCTTTGTATTCTTCACTTCTGCCATGGATTTCATAAAATTCTTCAATCTTCTCATCTGTCTGCCAGATAGAGGAAAGACAGGTGGTTTCTGTTGTCATAACATCCACACCGATACGGAAATCCGCGCTCAGAGATGCCACACCAGGGCCGACAAATTCCATTACTTTATTCTTCACATAACCATTGCCAAATACTTTTCCGATAATGGCAAGAGCAACGTCCTGCGGTCCGACACCAGGACGCGGTTCACCTTTCAGATAGATAGCAACCACACCCGGCATATTGATATCATATGTCTGGGAAAGAAGCTGTTTCACCAGTTCTCCGCCGCCTTCTCCCATTGCCATGGTTCCAAGCGCTCCATAACGGGTATGGCTGTCAGAACCGAGAATCATTTTGCCGCCGCCTGCCAGCATTTCACGTGCATACTGATGAATAACTGCCTGATGAGGCGGTACATAAACACCACCGTATTT
Organism: Blautia sp. HCP3S3_G3; assembly: GCF_052063365.1. NCBI lineage: Bacteria > Bacillati > Bacillota > Clostridia > Lachnospirales > Lachnospiraceae > Blautia > Blautia sp. HCP3S3_G3. The sequence goes on from NZ_JBQHXR010000011.1 coordinate 31,977, forward strand.
CTTGGCACAGGTAAGACCAAACATGTGGTCATCTTCATTGATTGTTCCGCCTACTGCACAAAGGGAGTTGTGGCAGTTGGTCAGCACATAGGGAATCGGGAATTTCTCAAGCCCGGATGCGCGTGCTGTCTGGATAATTCCTACGAAAGTAATATCATGAGAGGTAAGCTTGTCAAATTTAATCTGCAGTTTTTCCATGTTTCCGGAAGTATTATGTGCCTCAAGAATACCATAGGCAATGGTATTTCTGGCAGCTTCTGCTCTGGATACCGGCAGATCAGCATGAGCTTCTTCCACGATATCATGACCATTTACAAGGTAAATACCGCCGTCGTATAATTTCATAATAATCTCCTCCATTCTGTAACAGACGGAATAGTTCCATCCAGAAATAATATGCCCTTTATTATAGTAGATTTCTAAAGAATACGCAATGAGAAATATTGTATGAATAATAATACATTTTCTTTGTTTTTTTATTCCATAATCCTTTCTTTACTTTCCGTCTGAAATCCGCTATACTGAAAATCACTAAATTTCACTTTATGGGAGGTTGATTACAATGTTTCGTTTATGGGGAAAAATCTGGAAAGACAATCATCTGCTCCGGGATACGGTTATCTGTGATGAAACAGAAGATACCCGTACCCACAAGGTTTTTCATGCACTGGAGCAGATCTGTTATGAATTTGATCTTGGGAATCCGATCTGGCTTGACTCTACGGTCACAGAATTCAAGCGCCGTTCCAAAGCCCGGTTCCGACAGGATAATTTTATAGAACAAATTGATTTTGACTATCTGGAAATTCAGGTCCTTGAAGAAGATTAAAAAGAATAAGAGCAGTAAAACAACAGGTACTCATTAATTTCTTCTGAATCTATTTTGTACCGAAGATACGGTCTCCTGCGTCGCCAAGTCCCGGACAGATATAAGCATTCTCATTCAGTTCTCTGTCAAGATGGCCCACATAAATCTGTACATCCGGATGTGCCTCATGCAGGCGTTTCAGCCCTTCCGGAGCGGCAATGATAAACATGCATTTGATGTTTTTGCCGCCATGCTGTTTGATATAATCCACTGCTGCCACAGCCGAGCCTCCGGTAGCAAGCATCGGATCCACAAGTACGATCAGACGCTGCTCGATCGGATCCGGAAGTTTGCAGTAATACTCATGAGGTTCATGCGTAACCGGATCACGATAAAGACCAATATGTCCGATTTTTGCCGAAGGTACCAGTGTTGTAATTCCGTTTACCATACCAAGGCCTGCACGAAGCACCGGAACCACTGCAAGTTTTTTGCCTGCGATCATCGGTGTTTTACATGCTTCAATAGGTGTCTCGACTTCCACATCTTCCAGCGGAAGATCGCGAAGTGCTTCATATCCCATCAGGATTGCAATCTCCTCGATCATTTTACGAAACTCGTTCGTTCCGGTATTTTTATCTCGGATCAGGGAAATTTTGTGCTGGATCAGTGGATGATCCATAATAAAAACGTTCTCCATAACATACCCTCCAATGTTTTGTCTATTGTATCTTTTACACAGTCAGACATGACTGTTTCCTATATTCTTAGCATAACACAAAAAACGCTCAATAACAACTTTTCATGCATAAATGAATGGAAACCCTTTTATGCATAAAAATGAATGGAAATCTTTTTGTACATAAATGAATGGAAATCTTTTTGTACATAAATGAATGGAAACCTTTCACGGGATATTTCCGGAAAAATGATATTTCCACTCAGCACACCCTGTTTCTGTCCTCACTGTTCAAAAATGCCCGGATATTTTCCGCAACTTCATCCAGACATCTGGTTCGGGTTTCCACCGGCGCCCAGGCCATATGCGGTGTAATGATCAGCTTCCGGCTGTCCTGAATTTTTGCCAGAGGGTTATCCTCAGCCATGGGCTCCACTTTCAGCACATCCAGTCCTGCTGCAGCAATCAGGTTTTCTGTCAGCGCAGTATAAAGGTCTTCCTGATTGACGATAGGGCCACGCGCCACATTGATCAGAACTGCCTCTTTTTTCATTTTGCGGAAAGCCTCCAGGTTCATGAGATTTTCTGTATAGCTGTTAAGCGGTGCATGAATCGACAAAATATCCGATTCTGCCAACAGCGTATCAAAATCTGTCTGCTCATAATTTTTATCACGGAAATCATAGCGGCTTCCGGAGGCTGAATAGCAGAGAATACGGCAGCCAAACACAGAGGCGATTTCTGCCACCTTCTGTCCGATGGCGCCCATTCCAATGATGCCCCAGGTCTTGCCTTTCAATTCATAAAAGCGTTCCGGAAAGCAGGAAAATGAATTTCCGGCCGCATACTCACCGGACTTAACAAAATCATCATAAAATCTCAGTTTTTCCCACAAATAAAACAGCAGGGCAAATGTATGCTGCGCTACTGCATCTGTAGAGTAGCCGGCTACATTTCTTGCCTGAATTCCACGGGATTTCAGATATTCTGTATCCAGATTATTCGTTCCTGTTGCAGTCAGACAGACCAGTTTCAGATTTCCTGCCCCGGACAAGGTATGTTCATTCATGGGCAGCTTATTTGCCACCAGAATGTCTGCATCTTTCAGACGTTCCGGCATTTCCTCCGCCGTTGTTTTGGGATAGATCACAACTTCTCCAAACTCGTCAAACTGAGTGAAGACCATATCGTCTCCCACGCTTTTTCCTTCTAAAATCACAATTTTCATATTCTGCCTCTGCATTCCGGCACATGCATTTCCGTCTTACAGCCAGAGCGTGTTTGAAAATTCATTCCTGCCAGAAGCTTTCCTCCTTACGTTTCATGCGTGTAAGTATAACAAACTCTTCTGTTTTTGTGAAGCCTTCTTATTTTCACTGCATAAATTCCCATATTTTATGAAACTTTCCTGCCTTTCACTGCATAAATTCCCGTATAATTTCCCGCATGATTTCCTCTTCCTCCGGACTTAGCATTTTGCTGAAATGACTGCCGGTAGCTGCCGTCTGCCGGATACTGCTGGTGATTTTTTCCACGACTTCTTCCTGCAGGACCGGATCTGTTTTTCTGGGGGCCGGAATCTCCTCCACCCAGGTACGGACCTGTTCCACGTAATCCGACAGGGAACTCATCACCAGCTCCTCTTTATAGGCAAAATCCAACGCTGTGCGCAGAAGCAAAAGTCCCACCGGGACTGCGGTTCCCACATATAAATAACGAAGGGGCAGTCCCTCATTCAGGTCCAGTATTGTGACCAGAAACAGAGACAGCCCCAGTAAAACGGTACTTAAAAGCGACGGAATCCATACCAGCAGATTCATCCGGCGCAAAAGCCTGTCCCTTGTTTTCCACAGATTCAGCCATTTCTCTTTCAGGTTTTTGACACCGTTTGTTTTTCTTAAAATTCTTCGGTAAGTAAGGTTTGTGGCAAGCATGACAATAGCTCCGACAGCCCCCAGGGCCGTCATGCAGTAGAGCAGTATCTGCAGCCGCATGATGTTTTCCAGCATATGATCCTCCCTTTCTGTCCGCTTTCTGTCACTTATTATAACGCCGGCGCAATTATGATGAAACAAAAATCGTTCGTCAAATTCTCTTACATATTTACACAGAAATAGAGCGTGTTTGAAAATTGCTTTCCTAATGAATTTTCAAACACACTCAAGGAGTTCCACTTATCATAAACTGTTATTTTCCTGTAGAGCTACATCTCCTGCAGTGCTTTCACCACTTCTTCAAATTTCATGAAATGGGATGCTTTTACAAGAATCGTATCTCCCTCTTTCACATATTCCGGCAGATGGGAAAGAAGGCTTTCTCTGTCCGACTCATAGATTACTGTCAGCTGCGGATTTTCTGCGGCAGCTTTTTCCGCCATATGGCGGCAGAGATCACCGGTACAGATGCAGACATCGATTCTGCAGTGTGCCGCATGCATGCCCACTTCTTCATGAAGAGCAATCTCATTTTCTCCCAGTTCGCCCATATCTCCCAGAATGGCAACGCGCCTTCCCTCTCCATCCTGAAGAACATCCAGAGATGCTTTCATAGACATGGGATTGGCATTGTAACAGTCATCTACAATGAGAAATTTCTCTGTCTCGATCATTTTGAATCGTCCGCTGATTGCCTCCAGACTCTCGATTCCACGTTTGATTTCTTCATTTGTCAGACCGTAAATTCTACCAACTGCTGCTGCCGCAAGTGCATTATACACCATATGACGGCCCGGCATGGGAACCATCACCTCAAACGCCTCTCCGTACAGATGAATCCTGCAGGACATTCCTTTCAGGCCATGGCTGACAATCTCATCTGCATAAACCGGATAGCAGTCACTCATACCAAAGAATACCGGCTGAATTCCGTGCGCTTCTTTTACAGTACAAAGCTTATCGTCATCCCCGTTCAGAACAATGTGTCCGCCCGGTTTCAAAAAATCAAACACTTCTGTTTTTGCTTTCAGAACTCCGTCTCTGTCACCCAGATTCTCCAGATGGCAGGTCCCGATATTGGTGATTACAGAGGTTTCCGGTCTGGCGATTTTTGCCAGTCGGCTCATCTCTCCAAAATCGCTGATTCCCATCTCCAGAACGGCGATTTCATCTTCATCCCGCAGACGGAATACCGTAAGAGGAAGTCCCAGTTCATTGTTAAAATTTCCCTGTGTCTTCAAAGTCCGGTATTTCTCTTTCAGCACAGATGCGATTACTTCCTTGGTACTGGTCTTGCCCACACTTCCGGTAATTCCCACAACAGGAATCTGCAGCTGCTCCAGATAAAATTCTGCAATATCCTTCACAGCCTGCAGCGTAGATTCCACCAGAATATATGGAAAATCCGCATTCTCCAGAGTTCTTTCTGAAAGAGTGGCAAGAGCTCCTTTTGCCATCACATCCGGAATAAATTTGTGCGCATCCACCCGCTCGCCCACAATCGGGACAAACAGACACCCCTCTTCCACTTTGCGGCTGTCCGTAGTAATCGATGTCACTTCCCTGTATATGGCATCTGCTGCACCAAAATACACTCCGCCGCATACCTTCGTAATATTTTCCAATGTGAGATTTTTCATAATGATATCCTATTCCTTTTCTTTTTACATAAACAAATATATCCAAAAACAAATCACCGGGTGTTTATTTTTTGATATACAAGGGGCATCAAAAGATGCTGTCTGTAACCTTTGATGCCCTGAAAATCATTCCTATCTGCGTATTTTCCTCACAGATATTCTATTCATATTTTTTAAGTGAAACGCGGATCAGTTCTTCGCAGAGGCCCGGGTAATCCATTCCAAGCACCCGTGCTTCCTGAGGAATCAGACTGGTCGGTGTCATACCCGGAAGTGTATTAGCCTCCAGACAGTACATCTCTCCATTCTCAGTCATCATAAAATCCAGACGCGCATAGCCTTCCAGTCCAAGAGCATGGTAACCCTTCACTGCATAATCCTGCATCTTCTTCGTCAGTTCTTCCGAAATCGGAGCAGGACAGGTTTCTCTCGTCGCACCCGGCTTGTATTTGTTCTCATAATCGTAGAATCCCTCACACGGCACGATTTCCACGATCGGATATGCCTTCCCGTCCACAACAGCAACAGTATATTCGGTTCCGTTGATAAACTGTTCCACAACAACTTCATTTTCATAGGAAAACGCCTGATCCAGAGCATTTTCATACTCTTCCTGAGCATGCACAATATAAACTCCGATACTGGAACCGCCGCAGCAGGTCTTTACCACAACCGGAAATTCCAGGTTCAGTGTACTAAGATCATTGATGCGTGCTTTCTTTTTCATAGATACTCCTATGGGAGTGGGAACCTGATGCATCCGGAAAATTTCCTTGGTAACGCCCTTATCCATTGCCATAGCGCTGCTCAGATAGCCGGTACCCGTATATTTGATTCCAAACAGGTCAAATGCCGCCTGCACTTTGCCGTCTTCTCCATTGGCTCCGTGAAGTCCGAGAAAAACAATATCTGCTTTCTGGCAAAGTTCCAGAACATTCGGACCGAAAAAGCTTCTCCGGGTCTTTTTCATTTCTTCGATCTGATCATTAAACTTCTTCATATAGGCACATGCCCGGTCAACATCATATGTTTCCGGGAAAGGATCCGTCCAGTCCACAGACTCCACTCCGCCGAAAATATCCACCAGCACCGCCTGATGTCCTTTCTGACGCAGAGCCGTGCAGATTCCTGTTCCGGATACAATCGATACGTCGCGTTCTGTGCTGGTTCCGCCTGCTAAAACAACTATTTTCATGCTCCCATCTCCTTTATCGCATTTATCTTTCTGATTATTGATAAACAACAACCGGACATCCTACTTCCACCCTCTGGAAAATCTCCTGTGCCTTTTCATATGGTGTGTTGACACAGCCGTGAGAGCCTTCCAGAAGATAAAGATTTCCTCCGAACTGGGTTCTCCATGGAGCATCATGGATTCCAACATTTCCACAGAACGGCATCCAGTAAGTCACATTTGCCTCATAGCCCTCTCCGGTAAGAACTGCCGGAGATTCCTTTGCATCCAGAGCATAGCAGCCGACCGGGGTCTCCATTCCGGAAATATTCGGATTTCCGGTAACAACCGGGGAATCCACCGTTGGATAACCGTCCACATAAAGCACCATTCTCTGGTTCGTCAGATCAATTTCAATATATGTATAACCAATGTCATTCGTATCACGGCTCCAGCCTTCATATGCGTAAATAGGCTCTCTTACCTGCGTATTTCCACTCTCTACTGCTTCCATAAGCGCTTCGGTCTCTTTGGACTGATCAATCGCCCAGCCGTAATCACCGCCTGCAACTGTCACCGTTCTGCCATCATACGTTTCAAATTCTCTGGTACATCCCACTGTATCATATTTGCAGCCAAGTTCATAAACATAGGCAGCTACTTTTTCTTTATTCAGGACACAGTCTCCGTCTCTGATCACCAGCCAGTCTTTGATCACAGAGCGGTCCACTCTTTCTGTCCTGTCTGCAAAATCATAAGTGATGATCACAGAGGTCAGCTGATTGGCCTGTTCACACTGACGGATCAGATTCTCATCATCCCGGTAGACAGAAGGCGTTTTATAACAGCCTTCTTCCTCCAGATCAAGCACAGTCCTGCCGGAAAGCATCGCATATGCAGCCAGTTCCAGTACCTTATCTCTGTCCGGTTCAGAACCTTCCACTTCCGGCTCGATCACAAATTCAGAACCATTGTCGCTGATATAGGCATCCTGCGGGGAAACCGTGTTCTGCATACATTGCAGATTTCCCACTGCCTGATCGAGCATTTCTGCATGATAGGAAGAGGAGGACGTCAGCTCATAGATTTTCTGCTGTCCAAACACCAGGAACCATAGGAAACGATCCTGATTCCGGATGGTTTCCTGCACACTTCCATCCGACCGGTAAGTAAGACCGACCTGCTGTGCAGTGATACTTTCCTGACCGTTTCCGCGGGTACGGATTGCCAGAACATAGGACTCCACCTTTTTGGTAAGCAGGTCTTCTGCTTCCTGTGCTGTCATATAGGAACAATTAAAACCATTCACCTGAGAACCCGGCAAAAAATGTCTGGTAAAATAATATACACCTGCAAAATAAGCAGCAGCTGACAGAATCAGCAGCACACAGATCAGAACGATCACTGCCTTTTTGCCTGTGCTCATTTTTTCCTTTTCCTCAGTCATGAAAACCTCCTTATCTGTTCACCATTCACCCATTCCCGTCAGTCTGCACGCAGATTATTCTCCCAGCAGTTTCTCCACGCTTGCAAGTTTTACACAGAGAACAAACACGTTGGCTGCCTGCTCAAGTTCTTCAAGAGTCGGATAAGTAGGAGCGATACGGATATTGGAATCTTTTGGATCCTTTCCGTACGGATAGGTTGCACCGGCTCCGGTCATCACAACACCGGCTTCTTTTGCCTTGGCAACAATGTCCTTTGCACAGCCTTCCAGAGCATCAAAAGAAATAAAGTATCCGCCGTGCGGTTTGGTCCACTCGCCGATTCCAAGTCCTCCCAGTTCTCTCTCAAGAGTATCCAGTACCATTTCAAATTTCGGACGGATCAGGTCTGCATGTTTTCTCATATGAGCATGAAGACCATCCAGATCCTTGAAAAATCTTACATGACGAAGCTGGTTCAGTTTGTCATGACCGATGGTCTGGATCTGCATATATTTCCGGAAATCATCCAGATTGGCTTTGGATGCGGCTACTGCTGCAATACCGGAGCCCGGGAAGCTGACCTTGGATGTGGAAGTAAATTTATAAACAATATCCGGATTGCCTGCTTTTGCGCATTCTCCCAGAATTTCTACCAGAAAGTCCTGGTTGTCATCGTATAAATGATGGATGCTGTATGCATTATCCCAGTAGATACGGAAATCCGGTGCTGCAGGTTTCAGGCGGGCAAAGCGCTCTACTGTCTCTTTGGAATAGGTATATCCCTGAGGATTGGAGTATTTCGGCACGCACCAGATGCCCTTGATGGCGTCATCTTCGCTTACCAGTTTTTCTACCATATCCATATCCGGGCCTTCCGGAGACATGGGCACATTGATCATCTCGATGCCGAAGAATTCGGTGATTTTGAAATGACGGTCATAGCCAGGCACTGGACAGAGGAATTTCACTTTATCAAGCTTGCACCATGGGGTATGACCCATCACACCGTGAGTCATGGAACGTGCAATGGTGTCAAACATAACATTCAGACTGGAGTTTCCATAGATGATGATATGATCCGGATCTACTTCCGACATTTCGCCAAGAAGTCTCTTGGCTTCCGGAATTCCGTCGATCACACCGTAGTTACGGCAGTCTACGCCTGTTTCGCACTTCAGATCCGCTTCGCTTGACAGAACATCCATCATTCCCATGGAAATATCAAGCTGATCTGCGCTGGGTTTGCCTCGGGACATGTCAAGAGAAAGACCTTTGGCTTTGGTTTCGGCGTACTGCCTGGAAAGTTCCTCTTTGAGCGCGAGAAGTTCTTCTCTGCTCATTTCTGTGTATTTTTTCATAAATTTCCTCCTCGTCAGCTCCGTGGGGGCGGCGCTGAAATATTGTTATTGCTATTTTATATTTCCTCTGTATATCTTATACATTTTAGTATGCTAAATTCATGGTTGTCAAGTATTTTATATATCGGTCCATACATCCATATGCCCGGTTTTGCCATTCGTTCCTGTTCACTGCGTTCACAGCAACAACAGGTCTGCTATTTTTCTGTCGTAATCTCTTGCAGAATCCGTATTTTTCCCCTATACTAAAACGTGTTTGGAAATTCCCGACATCTGTCACAAACCAATTTTCAAACACACTCTGATCTAAAATCCGGAGAACCGTTTCTCCGATATTGCAGAATGAAACGTGCTGCTGACCCTGTCTGCAGCAACTCAAAAATATCTAAATTACAAATAACAGAAAGGTTTATACAAATATGTGGATTGCCGATGGTTGGAAAGAATATGAAGTCATTGATACTTCCTGCGGGGAGAAGCTGGAACGATGGGGCGATTATCTCCTGGTAAGACCTGATCCTCAGGTCATCTGGGATACGCCTAAAACTCATAAGGGATGGAAGCACATGAATGCTCACTATCACCGGAGCAAAAAAGGCGGAGGTGAATGGGAATTCTTTGATCTCCCCCAGCAGTGGGATATTCACTATAAAGATCTTACGTTTCATCTGAAGCCATTCAGTTTCAAGCATACCGGACTTTTCCCGGAACAGGCAGTCAACTGGGACTGGTTCGGAAATAAGATCCGCAATGCGGGAAGGCCTGTGAAAGTCCTGAATCTGTTCGCCTATACCGGCGGCGCGACCCTTGCTGCCGCAGCAGCAGGTGCTTCCGTTACCCACGTGGATGCATCCAAAGGTATGGTGACCTGGGCAAAAGAAAATGCCGCCGCGTCCGGACTCGGGGATGCACCTATCCGCTGGCTTGTAGACGACTGTGTAAAATTTGTGGAGCGGGAAATCCGCCGCGGAAATCATTATGACGGAATCATTATGGATCCGCCCTCCTACGGCCGCGGTCCCAAGGGTGAAATCTGGAAAATCGAAGATGCCATTCATCCACTGATCAAACTGTGTACACAGATCCTGAGCGATGAGCCACTGTTTTTCCTGATCAACTCCTATACGACAGGACTGGCTCCCGCCGTACTGACTTACATGCTCTCCACAGAGCTGAAAAAATATTCCGGCAAAGTGGATTCCCAGGAAATCGGCCTCCCGGTATCCTCCAACGGACTCATACTCCCCTGCGGAGCATCCGGACGCTGGGAAGCACTTTAATTGCTGTCCACTGAAATATTCTGCAAGGTGTTTTCATGCATTTACGCATAAAAATCCCGAAACAGTCAACGGATAAAATTATCTTCCAAATTCTTCACACAGCTCTTGAATACACTTTTTTTCGGGACTATAATGAGGGAAAAGGAGCGTGATTTCATGAGCAGTGAACATGAGAGCAAAGACCCTTATACCTGTACACTCGCCTACGACCGTAAGGCATGCGGCAATTGTGCCTGTGCCACCTGCTATCAGCAGGAATTCTGCGACCGCTGCAGCAGCTGCCGGGAACTTTCCCATAAGAAAGAACACTGCAGCCGTTACGAAGGCGCCTATAACTATTAAGCAACTGCGAAACACTGGTATTGGGGACACGAAAGGGATGCCGCATGGCATCCCTTTTCATCTGGATGGAAATTAAAAACAGCCAGAACAAACGTCCTGACTGTCTGCTTTTATGGTCTCTTATTCCCGGCTCAAAATTAACTTTTATCTTTTTTTATCCAACAAAGGCTGAATATTTCCATCACCTGTTTTCTGACATTTATTTTATGTTTTTCCTGCAACGACGGGATGCCTTCATCATCCCATCTGATGTTCATTATTTCTGTGAATTCCTGTAATGGAATACTCTACCCATTCTGCAATATTTACTGCATGATCCCCGATTCTTTCGATATATTTTGCAGTCATCAAAAGATCCAGACCGGCTTTTGCATCAAGGTTCTGCTTGTAAATAAGATCCGCAAGCATTTCTTTCACCTGATTAAATGCGGTATCGACCAGGTCGTCATCACGGATTACTTTCCGGCACAGTTCCAGATCAGATTTTACAAATGCTTCTACACTCTCTGTTACCATCTCTACAGTAACCTGTGCCATTTCGCTGATTGTATCCGGTATTCTGACTTTTGTTTTATCGATAAAAAGAGAAAGATCCGCGATGTCTGCCGCCTGATCTCCGATTCTTTCCATATCGGAAATCATCCCTAATGCCGCGGAAATTTCCCGCAGATCACCGGCTACCGGCTGCTGATGGAGAAGCAGATGCATACAGAGCGATTCCAGCTCTCTCTCCTTTTTTTCGATTTCATGATCTGTTTCAAAAACCATTTTTGCTGTCTTCTGTTCCGGCTTCTGAATAGAATCTGCAGACAGTATAATCGCTTTTTCGCAGAGATTACCAAGTGTGATCAGATGCTTATGAAGTTCTTCCAACTGACGTTCAAAATGTGTTGGCATATCAACCGAACCTCCCTGTAATATAATCTTCCGTCCTCTTATCCGACGGCATGGAAAACAGCTTATCCGTATTGTCAAATTCCACCACTTCTCCCAGAAGGAAAAATGCGGTTTTGTCAGAAATACGTGTTGCCTGCTGCATATTATGTGTTACCATAACGATGGTATAATCTTTTTTCAGCTCCAGAGCCAGTTCCTCAATCTTGGACGTGGAAATCGGGTCCAGTGCAGAGGTAGGCTCATCCATCAGAAGCACTTCCGGCTGTACTGCCAGAGCTCTTGCAATACAAAGACGCTGCTGCTGTCCGCCGGACATGCCAAGGGCGCTCTTTTTCAGACGGTCTTTGACTTCGTCCCAGATTGCCGCATCTCTTAATGATTTCTCTACGATATCATCCAGTTTTGCTTTGGAACGGATGCCATGTGTTCTCGGTCCATATGCGATGTTATCATAAATGCTCATAGGGAACGGGTTCGGTTTCTGGAATACCATTCCCACTCTTTTACGAAGAAGGTTCACATCCATATCCCCGTAAATATCTTCTCCGTCCAGTGTAATATTTCCGGTGATCACACATCCTTCCACAAGGTCATTCATACGGTTCAGGGATTTCAGAAGTGTGGATTTTCCGCATCCGCTTGGCCCGATAAACGCTGTGATCTCTTTTTCCGGAATCTGCATATTGATGTTTTTCAATGCATGAAACTTTCCGTAATGCAGATTCATATCTTCAATAGAAATTTTCGTTATCTCACTCATCTTTGTTATCCTTTCGCAATTCTGCTTTGGTTATCTCTTCGCAATTCGTTTTGCAATTCTGCTTTGATCATCCCTTTGCAATTCGTTTTGCAATCATACCGGACAATCCGTTAATTACCAGTACGAAAATCATGATCACTACTGCTGTAGCAGATGCCTGATTCATATGCAGACCTTCACTGGACAGAACATACATATGCAGTGCCAGTGTACGGCCGGAGCCCATCAGGTTGGAAGGAACAGCAGCAACTGTTCCTGCTGTATAAAGAAGTGCTGCAGTTTCTCCGATAATTCGTCCGATTGCCAGGATCACACCTGCCAGAATTCCCGGAACTGCAGAGGGAAGTACAATGGTAAAAATCGTACGCAGCTTTCCTGCTCCAAGTCCAAAACTTGCTTCTCTGTAGGAATCCGGAACTGCTTTCAGCGCTTCCTCAGAAGTACGCATAATTAGAGGAAGTACCATGATTACAAGGGTGCACGCACCAGCCAGAAGTGACATTCCCCACTTCAGAGTAGTTACAAAAAACAGCATACCGAACAGGCCATATACGATGGATGGAATACCGGAAAGCGTTTCTGCAGTAATACGGATCAGTCCCACAAATTTATTTCCTTTTCCTGCGTATTCCACAAGGAAAATTGCGGCAAAAATACCAAGCGGAGCAGCAATCGCCAGTGATACCACCGTCATAATAAAGGTATTGATCAGAGACGGCATCAGCGATACATTGTCCGAAGTATATTCCAGGCTGAACAGATCCGGAGTCAGATATGGAATCCCTTTTACCAGAATGTAAACAATCAGAAATAACAGCAATGCAAAGGTAGTAACAGCTGCAAATATGGTCAGAGCAGACAGGATCACAGAACCCGGATGTCTGACTTTTTTGTTTGCCCGTGCAGTAAGGGACATGTCATTTTTTCCATCTGTGCCGGCAGATGCGTTGGCAACTGCTGTATTATTGAGCATTGGAAGACCTCCTGTTCAACAGTGAAAGACTCAGGTTAATAATCAGAATAAATACAAACAGAACCACTGCAGTTGCGATCAGAGCTTCTCTGTGAAGTCCTGTTGCATAACCCATTTCTGTTACGATATTGGCAGTCATTGTGCGGACTCCTTTCAAAAGTCCCTGCGGCATTCTGGCCTGATTTCCGGCTACCATGATCACTGCCATTGTCTCACCGATCGCACGTCCGATACCAAGAACGACCGCTGCAAGAATTCCTGATTTTGCAGCCGGAAGCATAATACAGAAGATACTTCTTTCTTTGGTAGCTCCCAGTGCCAGCGAACCCTCATAATAACTTTCCGGTACGCTTCGGATCGCAGATTCCGCAGGTCCGATAATGGTAGGCAAAATCATCATTCCCAGAAGGAGAGAAGCTGCCAGCATACTGCTTCCCGTTCCTCCAAAAATCTGACGGATCAGAGGAACAAGAAGAACCAGTCCAAAGAATCCATATACGATAGATGGAATTCCGGCCATCAGTTCAATTCCTGATTTCAGCGGCCGGTAAATTTTTGCCGGGCAATAGCGTGCCATAAACACAGCTGTCAGAAGTGCAATGGGAACTCCTGTGATTACAGCGCCTGCAGTTACATAAATGCTGGCAACGATCATCGGAAAAATTCCGAACTTGTCGTTGGATGGTTTCCATGTGGTTCCAAAAAGAAATTTCAGTGGTCCGATTTTTGCGATTGCCGGAATTCCGTTTGCGAAAAGAAATACACAGATCAGAAATACTGCGATGACCGATGTACATGCGGCAATCATGAAAATACATTTCATTCCTTTTTCCTTTAAATGTGTCATACTTTTTCCTTTCTTTCTCTCTTTTTTTGATTGCTGAAACAGGATATGTACAGCAATCTTTTATAAATAACAACGCCTGCATAAACAGGCATTTCTTTGTCCTGTTTTTCCTCGAATAATCTCCCCCGGTCTGGCTTATTATTTTTCCTTCCAGACCGCGGGAGACAATTCGAGGCTGGTATACAGACCCAGCCCCGATTCTGTTCCAAAAGCCCGTCTGAATTATTCAGCAAGTGCTTCCCATTCTGTTGTCTCACCTGTAAAGATGGATTTTACCTGCTCACTTGTCAGATCTTCCAGTTCGTTTGTTGTGTTTACAACTACTGCAATACCATCGGATGCGATTACGGCAGCAGTCAGTCCAAGTTCAGATTCTTCATCTTTCAGATCACGGGATGCCATTCCGATATCACAGATACCTTCTGCTGCGGAATTTACACCTGTAGTGGAATCGCTCTGCTGTACTTCTACAGTTACATTGGAGTTTACACCTTCATAAGCCTCTTTTAATTTTTCCATAACCGGTGCTACAGAAGAAGAACCTGCAACTACTACTTTTCCGGATGCTTTGCCTGCTTCATACGGAGCTGCTTCTGTATCTACTTTGATGTATCCGTTGTCTTCGATAATCTGCTGTCCATCTGCGCTCATGATATAGTTAATGAAATCCTGAGCTGCATCACTGATTTCTTCTCCGGTTACGATATTGAACGGACGGGAAACTTTGTAAGTGCCGTCTGCAACATTTTCTGCTGTTGCCTCTGCTCCGTCAATTTTGAGTGCTTTTACAGTATCGTTCAGAGAGCCGAGAGAAATATATCCGATTGCGTTCTCATCACCTGCTACAGTTGTCATCATAACGGAAGTGCTGTTGGTAATGATTGCATCTTCTGTTGTCATATCTACTTTCTCATCGCCCTGTTTTTCTTCAATACCGAACAGTTCGATAAAAGCGCCTCTTGTACCAGAACCATCCTCACGTGATACTACGTTGATTGTGCCGCTTGCTGCAAATACGGTAGATGCAAATATAGTAGTGCCAAGTAATGCTGCTGTTAAAATACGAACAATTTTTTTCTTCATGATCAATGTTCTCCTCTTTTCTGTCATAGACAATTTATTTCTTATTGACAAGAGCCATTATAAAAACCAAAAGTAAAATGCAAAATCTTTTTTCTGTAAAATGTTCGTAAAAAAAGAGCTCTCCGCCGGAGAAATCATGTTCTGCTGTCAGCACCATGATTCACCGGGGAAAGCCCGTTTCTTTATTTGTTAGTCTTCTTCTTTATTCCCTGCGCTCCAGTCATCAGCTGTTCAAAATCCTCATCAGCATCGCTGCCATTCCCACCGAATATCCGCTTGCCGCAAAAATTCCGACTGCTTTTCCATCCGTCACAACCAGAAGAGGCAGTTTGCCCGGATCTACGTACATCTGACGCGCTGTCATTTCCTGGTCTTTGCCAAAGGTATCGTAATAGACCTCCACCTCCGGCAGTGCCTGACGGCAGCTGGACAGCGTGAGATCTGCCAAATCTTCCGGACCGCGTACAATAAATGCCAGCTGATTCTGACATTTCCGGAAATCCTCCTGCATTTCCATCAGTTCATTGAGGATGTGTTCCGTAGGCTCCCGGCTCACCTCCAGCCAGCAGAGAACTCTGCGGCCATTTCCGGGCTCAGCACCGCTTCGTGCCGGATCTGTAATTTCTCCGATCGTCCGTACATTGCCGTCCCTGTCTGTCAGTTCATAATCCGGTATATGGTGTCTGTCCAGCAGATCCGCAAGACATGCCTCCCGCATCTCCAACGCAATCTCACCGTGTCCTCCCTGTTCGATCTCAAAGTCATACCGTCCGGCAAAAATATTTCCCGTAGGCAGCCGGTTGGCAGTCAGAAGCCGGTATTCTCCAGGCTCCACAGCAAGTTCCAGTCTGCCGTTTTCCAGACGAAGCTCCCACAATTTCAGGGAGTGGTAACCATCCTCTTCCAGCTTTGCAAGAGACCAGTTCTGGAAATATGTCCAGTTCACCTCCGGATCTCCGCTCAGAAGTACCCTGGCATCTTTTTCCTGCTCTTTCACCACCCGAACAAACTGTCCGTCTCTCCAGTATTCCAGAGATCCATCCGCTGCATCCATCCGTGCAGGGATTCCCAGAGTTCTGGCGATTGCCACAAACAGGACTTTTCGGGAATTGCTTTCTGCAAAACCGAGTTTCAGGGCAGCCGCCGGCGTCGTGTAGATACTCAGGCGTTCTTTTTCGCTTCTGGAATGGATGGTTGTCTGAATCCAGTTCCAGATTTCTGCCGGATTCTTCCGGAACCTTTCCTGCTGTGCTTCCTCAAAATATTCCAGAATTGCTCTGCGCCATTTGGAAAGAATCTCAAAAGAAACTCTCGGATTCCATACATAAGATAAGAAAATTTCCCGCGGATACTGATTTTCATAAATCCTGGATTCTTCATAATGTTCCTTCAGTATTTCCGGATCCGCATCCTGACGGTCTTTTTCGGAAAGCACCGCCATATATTCTGCCGCTTTTTTTGGCTCATCCGGCAGAAAACCACCAACCCAGAGGGGCTTCCAGGCTTCTGTTTTCTTTTTGCGAAGGATGGCGGCTTCTTCCACACGGCGGCTGTTTTCTTCTTCCTGTTCACGGGAGGCGCGTCTTGACTCCACAATCGAATCAGAAGGAGCAATCATATCAAAATCAACCCACACATCCTCTGCTTTTTCTTCTGCGAGAACACAGAGACAGATATCTTCTTCTTTTGTATTAATCAGGCATTCGCCGATCTCTCCCTGGAAACATGCCGTAATATGAAGGCTTCCCAGACCGGTTTTCAAAACAGCCTTACCTTCCTTATCTGTGACCATCTTTGCCACAGGACTGAATTCCGAATAATTCAGAACCTCTGCAGTGACTGATGCCCCTTCCACCGGACAGCCATCCAGATCTTCCACACAAATCGTAATGGTTCTGGTATCCGCATAACGGGAAAGCTGATTCTGCAAAACGGTAATTCCCTCGCGTCCCACTTCCTGTTCCTGGCTCTCATTGCTTCCAAAGCAGCGGGAATGTACCATCATAGCCCGGGAAGCAGCATTGGTAAACCATCCTTTGTCCAGAATTGCCTCCGGCTCACAGGCACCAAGATAATGCCACTGTCCCTCACACCAGACTTCCACCCACGCATGGTTGTCATCACAATGAGCCCAGAACGGCGCATAAACCTGCCGTGCCGGAATGCCCACACTTCGCAGGGCACTTACTGTAAAAACGGATTCCTCCCCGCAGCGTCCATATCCTTTGCGGTACACATCCAGCGCAGAGCTTGTCCGTTCATCGGTTGACTGATAAGTCGCTTCCTGGGCACACCAGTAATTCACTTCCAGAATGGCATTTTTCATATCCATTCCTTCTATTCTTTCTTCCAGTTCCTTCCGGAAAAGCTTCCTGCACGGCTTGATTTCTTCCTCGTTGATCCGATGGAATAACACTTCTCCAAGGAACATTTCTTCTGTAATTTCTTTACAATAAGGTGAATTTTCCCAGAGCCAGACTCCCTGTTCGGCAAAATCCAGAAACGTATCAAACGAATAATTTCCAACATCGCTGTATGGCATATTTGCATACAGATATTTCATGGCAAGTGCTGTATCGTCATCCAGCAAATCTATTTTTTCCCGGATTTCTTCAGATGGACCGGGCAGATTCTGACAGAATTTCTCAAAATCCTGAACGATCCTGTTCCTGCTGTTTTCCAAAAACATGTGATTTCTCCTTTTCCTGTTTTTTCATTTTCAATACAACTGTACGCCTGCTGCCTCCAGTGTTCCCACTGCCGCAGGGTCCGGTCTTTCATCTGTAATGATTCCGTCGATATCATCAAAATGGGTAAATTTATAAGAATCATTGAAATAAAACTTATCTTTCTCCATCACTACATACGTATGCCGGCTGCTGGAGATTGCTGCCTTTTTGGTCAGTCCGTCCTCCACACCAAAGGTGGTCACAGAAAGGTCCGTCATATCCAGTCCGCATGTCCCGATAAACGCCCGGTCAAAGCTGTACTGCTTGATCACCTCAATAGCCGCAGATCCCATAAACCCATTCACAGTCCGATACATGATTCCTCCGGTTCCCACTGTGGTGATCATCGGAGAAGCGGCCAGAATCTGAAGAATATCGATCATATTGCTCACAACAACCAGTCGTCTCCCTGAATCTGCCAGCAATTTCGCAAGTTTGATATTGCTGGTGGAAATGTCGAGAAAAATCGTCTCATTATCTCTGATCAGGCTGAACGCTTTCTGTGCAATGATATCTTTTTTTTCTTCATTTACCGTCCTGCGGTCAATCACATCCCGATCCAGAGGATAATCTCCGGATAAAATAGCTCCGCCGTAAGTACGCTTCAGATGACCGGCTTTCTCCAGAGTCTTCAGATCCTTACGGATACAGTCTTCTGTCACATGAAATTCCTCACTGAGAGAGCGCACCTTGACCTTTCCGTATTCTCTCAGCTTCTGTAAAATAGCTTCCTGCCGTTCTTCTGTGAACATTTGCTCACCCCCATTCATTTATAAAAAAGCAATCTTTTTCTCTCTGATTTTAACCTAACATACATTCCACTTTTTGTCAATTTATGATATTATTTCGAATTATTTTTTATTATTTTGTATTATATTTCATATGAGAAAATGAGAGGCACGCTCCTGTAATAGAAAAAAGTCAGGATCAAATTTGTTTGACCCCGACACAATCCAGATAGAGCGTGTTTCAAAATGGTGGGAATGAATTTTCCACAAAGTGGGGCGTACAGATGACGGGAATGAATTTTCAAATACACGCTAAAACATGGACAAAATTAATGCAATGATTCCGCCGACAATCAGCAGGCATATTCCAATCAGATGAAAGTATGCGGAAAATGTATTACTGCAGACAGAAACCACGTTCGGCCAGTGCAATGCCAGGGACACTATACATAATCCCAGAAGAATCACAAGCCAGATTACCAGATATCGTTTCAAAATACGCAGCATAAACTTCACCCTCCCTGATTTTTACCAATACTCATTTCTCTTAATTTCTGTAAATACTCATCTTTCCCGATTTCTATAAATACTCGCATTCCTCGATTTCTATAACTACTCGTATTCCTCGATTTCCATAACTACTCGCATTCCTCGATTTCCATAACTACTCATATTCCTCGATTTCTATAAATGATCGTATTCTCCTGTGCCCTGTAAATGATCCTGTTTCTCAATTTTATAAATCATCATGTTTCTGAATTCTGCAAATCATCGTATTTCTCGATTTTATATGTGTAACTGCGATCCCCCAGAGCTTCGTATTCCTGTACCTCAGAGTTAAATACAAGAACCGGAAGAGCCTCCATCATCTTTCTGATTTCCTGAAAAACAGCTTCCCCGCCATCAAAATCGTCATTTACAAAAAACAGGAAAAACACTCCGCAGCTTTCCAGCATATTGTAAATCTGATAAATTTCATTCACAGTTTCTGCCGAGAGACCCATAGGAAAATCCCACAGTGCAATCCCCTTATACGGAAGTTTTCTCGTTGGATTTTCTCTGTTATATTCCCATACCGTATGATATCTGTTCTCCAGAACATTTGTCCGGATGTACATGCAGTACTCTTTGATTTCACGAATTTCCTCTTCCAGATTCTGCGGGGAAATCACACGGATATTTTCCCGGCAGTCAGATTCCCGGATATTCTCCCGGTTTCCAGATTTCCGGAAATTCTCTCGGCCTCCAGATTCCCGGATATTCTCCCGGTTTCCAGATTCCCGAATATCCGAAAGGAATTCTCTGTCATTTCTCCCATCCTCTCCATTCAGAACAGCGATCAGTTCATATTCAAAGCCTCTGTGCAGTACCAGCTGTCCCAGACACATTGTCTGAAAATGCTGCCAGGCAAGCTCTTTATTCTCTTCTTGATACAAAAACAGCTGATAGACCGCATGATTCCGGCTGAGAATATACGGTACCTCCAGCTGTCCTCCACGCACAGCATCCGGATACAGGGCACCCAGCATTCCGGCACCTTCCGGTGAACATTCATGATGGATTACTCCCAGCTGGCACTGACAGATATATTTTTCTCTATGTTTCAGCCTGCGAATGTGATAAAAATCCATAGCCTGCACAGCACTCCCAAACACAGGCGGAGGGATCTGTTCCATCAGTTCCGTCTGAATCTCCCGTATCTGCTGTCTCCTGCTTTTTCGGATATCTTCTGATTCTTTTTGTAATTCCGCAATTTCGTTTTCTTTTTCCTGTACAAAATTCCGGATTCGTTCTTCCATGTTAGAAAGATCACTCTCCAGAAGACGGATCTGCTGCTCTCGTTCATCTGAAGAAAAATGTCCGGAATTTTTCAGGTAAGTCTGGCGATTCAAGGTAAGGGAACGAAGCGTATCCAGCTTTTGTTCTTTTTCCCTGACATCCGCCTGAATACTCCGGATATCATCCTGAATATCCCGGAGTATCTGTTTCTCTTCATATTCTGCGCTATTTCCGCACAATTCCAAACAGCGCTGATCTGCCTTTGTCAGAATCTCCAGACATTTGCTCATAATCTGATCTTTGTTTTCGCTGTCCAAAAACCATTTTTTACTGATCACTCTTTTATCGTTTTTCGTCTGTCCAATCATCTCCACCACCTCCGTCTTCTTCGTCTTCTCCAGAAGAAACCGATAAACAACACACAAACGGCCACTCCCGCGATGATAATCACAAATTTCCCGACTGTTATCACACAATACGCAATTCCCGCAGCCAGAATCCATGTAATTGCTTCAAAGTTCAGAAAAATACATATCACACCGCCAATGGTAACAAGCAGAAGCACCGCTTCCAGAATTTTTTCTGCTGTGATTCCTGAGAAAAAACCGTTGAAGATGTTTCCCCGCCGTCCTCTGTTCGCTCCCGGTCTCTGAAGTATATCAGCCGCACTGCCATCCTGACGGGAGTTTCCGGTGTCCCAGGCATTGTTATCTTCCGCTTCTTCCCAATCATCCCAGGTCTCACTGTTTCCTGGGTTTTCCCAGTTATCACGATTTCTTCTATCTACAGAGTCTCCCCAGTTATCAAGACTTCTTCCATCTGCGGATTCTTCCCGGGTATTCTGACTTTTTCTGTTCTTTTTATCCGGCTTATTCTGCATGTTTTCCAGATTTCGGATTGCTTCATCCAGATCTCTGTCCAGTATATCTCTCATGTCCACATTACCTCTGTTGCTGAATCTAAATTTACACTTTCCCTGTTTCAACAACATCATAACGGACAAGAAATAAATTTTTTTATTTTTCGATGTACTTGTATACTCCATTTAAGGACTGTCGGAAAATGAATTGAATAAAAACAGGAAGAATGTGACTCAGAATGAATCGTATCCTCCCTGTCGAAATATAGACAAATTTGTATATATGAAAGTACACTTTATTGATTCTGGATGAGACAATTTTATAACTGGCATCGAAAAATAGTAAAAAACATATTTCCGACGCTTAGTTTATACATGAATCAGCAGAAAAAGCATCGGGAATATCAAAACTTGTTTTTCCGATGCTTCATGCATACAACATCGCCCGCTATACCTCCCTCATTTGAGTCAAATTTTCCACATTCGATAAACAGCCCCATCAGTACACCAGCTGTTTTGTCACAAACAGCAGCTCCACCCCTGAATGCCCGTACAGTATGGCATTCCGGTATCCAATTTCGCAGATCTCACCGGGCTCCAGCACCTCCATTTTTACTTTTGCTTTTCCCGGTGCTTTTGCAAACACAAACTGCCATGGTTTCTTTGGTGCTTTCACCTCCACCGTCTGCTCCATCATGTAACTGGCAAACAGATCACTGATCCGTGATGCAGCACGGGCATCTCTGTAGGATAAAATCATCCACTTTCCAATTCTGGCTCTGGCGATTGCGAAATACTCCACGGAATTTCCGCTGAACATCCCTGCCACTTCTGCAGAACAGATTCCAAGAGCGAATTTATTCTGCGTATTTCCCAGCAGCTCACCCAGTCCGTTTTTCTCATTGATTCCAATATCATACATAATCAGCAGAAATTCTTCCTGATTCAAAAGCATCAGTTCATCACGCAGGGCCATCAGCATCTGATTCGTATCCGCACTTCCAATGCAAAGAGACAGGACACGATTTCCCGTCCCCTGTTTCATAAAACGGCCAATATTGATCCATCCCTTTTCTCTTAAATTACAGATTTCCGAAAAGGATTTTTGCAGCCCTTTTATCATTTCCCGGACTTCCATTCCGGCGCCGGTATTCATCTGTATCCCGTTTCTCGTGATCTGATTCAGTCCTGCCCTCTCAGACAATTCTATGATTTCTTCATCCGATGCCTCACAAAGCTCCGAAATATAACAAAGCGCGTTACTGGTTTTATATTCTTCCAGAATACTGAGCAGGCTGTCCATATATTGCCCCACGGAAAGTTCGTTAATTCCACCAATATTTCTGCACTGATTTTTTATGCAGGAAACAACCGATCTTTTGCTCATTCCGTCAAAAGGCATGTAATTTTTGTGGATTCCTCCTACTCTGTCATAGTGCAGATCCGGAAATTGCAATAAAAGATTCTGCCGGAGAACTCCATCCAGATTCTGATTATTATGCAGAATCACTACAGGACGCTGCTTTCTTCGGATATAATCCTCCACAGCATGATAAAGTCCCCAGATCTGCTCATCTTCCTTTCCGCCGGTAATGATAAATCCCTCACTCGGTTCCGTGGTTTTCCAGAAATCTGACAGACGGTATCTGGCCTTTCTTACCACATGTCTTTCTTTATCATTCTTCGGATCTGCAAATTTAAACGACATAAATGTTACCTCCTGCTTACCTTTTGTATCAGTCATTGCATTTACAATGTACTTCATGATTCATTTTCGGAATCAAATCTTGAAAAACAGAACTTAAATGGCTGCTGCGGTTCTTTATCCCACAGGTCGATAATCGCCTCTCCCCTCGAAAGATTCTGCACATCCCACTGTTCTACCACGTTGCTGTCCCTCGGGATATGTCTCGGTTCAAAGCCCTCGTTCCACAGCTTAATATCTGTATAATTACATCCGAAATGCTCTGAAATAAATTTCCTGGTCTCCGCATCTCCTGTCCGGAAACAAAACATATTGGAAAAGCCGGAAAGAATTACTTTTCCCTTTGCTTCCCCGTAAATATCATAAATCTGGTTGACACTCTGAAGGCCGGCGACAATTTTCACACCCAGGCTGCGTCCGAAATTGAGACCGTCATCCTGATGACTTACGGCGCCAAGCAGTTTCAGTTCATCACAGATCATAAAAACGTTCCCCTGCGCTTCCTCACATTCCATATCGTTTCTTCCCAGTGCTTCTTTCAGTGCCTGATCATATAAAAGCTGGTAAATCGGTCCAAGAACTTCTCCTACACTGAGGTCATATTCCACAAATATCACTCTTTTATTTTTTTCTCTTACAAGATCCCGCATGGCAAACTCTCCGGCAAATTCACCCCCGTCATGCATCCCGTAGCGTTCCGTTCTGTATCTGTCTCCGGAATATGGCTTTTCATCTCCGAAAACACCCACAAAGCATTCAGACACCAGACTGTTGATATAAGCAAAAACAGCAAGTGCCTGCGGAGTCGTACCGTCCCCATAATACTGCTTTCCGCCTGCAAAATCCCGGTTTGAAGGATCACAGGTCAGCGCATCATAATCCTTTACCTGTGCAATTTTAAAAAATTCTTTTAATTTGTAAGTATGCATCTCCTCCAGATTTCCGCTGCGGAGAACGCTGATAATTTTCATGCTGATCAAATCGGCTGCAGCATCTGCGAAAAACGGCTGCGTGGAAGAGCGCCTGTTTTTAAACAGAGCTTTCATAATTTCTCTCGCATTCAGATCCCATTCTTTTTTATACTCATACCGTTCTCCCGGGCGGGGCATCCGGCCCATGACTTCACCGTAAATATTCCAGACACTGCTCTGTCTCCGATATCGTTTGCCGTTACCGATCACCACGTCTCCCGGTTTATAAAATTCTCTGTAAAAGTCACCTTTGGAATCCAGGATAAACATCACATCCAGCGTCGTCATCCTACTTCTCAGGGATTGAATAATATGATTAAAAACATTCGTTTTTCCGCATCCGATACCTCCAAGAAGCAGCAGATGTGTCGAATACTGTTCCATATTCATCGTGAAACAGCTTCCATCCGGAGAATAAAAAGTAGTCCTTGCATCATCTCCAACACGCGGTCGACCCTTGCTCAGATCGTTTCCCAGAAGAACCTCCGGTATAATTCCGGTATTCGCCTTGCTTCTCTGATTATTTCGGTATTCCCTGTGTTCTCTGTCTTCTGCGTTATGTTCCTCTCTGCTTTCCTCCCGGTTTTCTCTGCTGTATTTTTCCTGAACATAGTCATAATCATCTTCTTCATTTTCATGAAAAAGAATTCTTCTGTTCGACGGATTCCCGTCTTCAGAATACTGCTGATTTTTCTTATTTCGCGGTGTCCATCCGCTGATTGCGGCCATGTTTTCGTTCGCCTCCCTCTGTGTTTTTTTTCTTTCACATTTTATCACATTTTACCTGTCAATTTGAATATTTTTTACCTCTCTTATACGTCATGCTTTAAAATGAATTTTCAAACACGTTCTAATACATTGTGATACATCTGACTTGTCTATCTGGGGCCGATATTTATTTTCCGATATACTAACAATACTATGTTTTACATTCCTGCCCCTGCTCCAGCACCAGCTCCTGTTCCGGCACCAGTTCCTGCTCCGGAACCACCATGGCCTCCTGAGCCAGTTCCGCCATGTCCGCCTGAGCCAGAACTTCCCAGACCACCTGTCCCAACTCCTCCCTGACCGCCAGATCCAGTGCCTCCCAGACCACCTGCGCCATGTCCTCCCTGTCCGCCAAATCCAGTGCCTCCCAGACCACCTACGCCAAGTCCTCCCTGACCACCAAATCCAGTGCCTCCGTGTCCTGCTGCACCCTGACCATGGCCAATTGCACCATTCCCACTGCTCTGACCGCTGCTTTTTGCACCGCTTTCAGAATTTCCGGAATTCATATTACTCTGCGTTTTTCCGGAAAGACTACTGTTTTTTCCCGACAAACTGCTGTTTTTTCCCGACTGACCTGACGTTTCGCCGTTCTCCCGGCTGTTGTGGGTTTCTTTATCCATTTCAGGAAGATGTTTCTTTCTTTCAAGCATTTCTTCCTGTTCCCGTTCTCTCTGTGCTTCCAGATAGCGTTCCAGTAATCCCATTATTTTTCTCCTTTTTCTGCCTTACCATTCTCACGGATCATCCGTTTCCATTGCAATTCCATTTTTTTCGAAGGCACTCCTGCCAGAAATGACTGCGAATCACTCTGATACAATTCATTTTTCCTTCCTGATTCCGGATCATTATAAAGGTACAGATCATCCTGATATCTGTCTGTAAGAAGAATGGTTCTCTGATTTTCAGAGCCTTTCATTCCATAATCAAAATTATGCGCCTCTTCATACGGCCCATCGATCAGAAGATCAATCAGTTCCAGAAATTGTCCGATTTCCGGATGAATCTGCGATAACTCCAGCAATCTTTCATAATAAAATCCTGTGTACACAATAACCCCGAGATTTTTTTTCTCTTTTACCTGTCTCAGAAGTGCTGCAAGCTCTCCTGCCTGCAGAAACGGTTCGCCGCCACTGATGGTAATTCCTTCAGTCCCTTCTGTGCTGAGAATCTGTTCCGCAAGCTGATCTGCACTCATCAGATAACCGCCATCCAGATTATGCATGGATGGTGCAATGCACCCAGGGCAGGAAAAAGGACATCCCTGCACCCAGATACAAAAACGTTCCCCCGGTCCCAGAACTCTGCAGTGATCTCTCACTGCAGCAAGTAAAATCCGGACTTCCTGATTTTTTTTATTATTCTGATCTTTCTGATTTCTCTGATCTTTCTGATTTCTCTGATCTTCCCGGCCTTCCCTATCTCTCAACTGATACTTTCCCCCTGTTCACATATGTCTCTTCTGTTTCCTCCACTGCTTCTCTGGATAATTCCAGAATATTTTTTTCTGGAATTTCATATTTTTCCATATCCGATTCCCCAAAAACAGCATTTGCCTTTGAGGTATTCACAACCATAATCAGGTGAATCCCCCGGTCTCTGCTCAGTTCCTCCTGCAGACACCGGTGGAAACTGCGAATCAATTTTTTGCTGTCTTCCATTTCTGTCAGCGCGTCCAGATCATCCAGAATCAATACTGCATTTTCCGCTTCTCTGATCAGCTGCGCTGTTACTTTTTCCATCTCCCCGGCTGTCCACCTGCTGATGTCGTCTCTCCGGACGATCACATGCCGTTTGCTGGAAACTTCTCCGATATAATAGAGGAAATCTGCCAGAGCGATCGCTGTCTTTGTCCTGTTCGACTCTTCAATTCCTTTCAGAAGAAAGCGGCATCCATAAGAGGATACTCTGGATTCTGCCTTCATAAACCGGTCGATTTCAACGGATTGTTCTTCCTCTTCCATCTGCCTGTATTTTCTTATCGCTCTGAGACGCATAACAACATTTTCCGTGTACGGAAGTGCAGAAAAACGTTCCAGAGGAAGTTCCACATCCCGGACACGGGGATACATTTTTTTCAGCACTTCTCTGGACAGCACCAGATGATCTCCTTCATATGAATCCAGTGTTTCCTGCAAAACACGGTTGATTTCATTAAGGGAGGTTCCCTTTGCCTTCTCTGCATAAGCTTCCAGAAGATATGCAAAATCATTCAGGCAATTCATTGGATAACTGAGATATTTTTTCTGATACCCATACAGGCGGTAATGTTCCAGAAGATTTCTGATTTCATCTTTTCCAGGTTTGCCGATTTCAATAAACTTTTCTCTGCGTACCGTCGGATTTCCGGTCTGTTCCTGGAAGAAAACCCCGCCAAGCCAGTCATTGTTTCCAATCTGCGCATAAATCTGATTCCGGTCCATATTCATAGCCAAGAAAAATACTTTATTCTGATTGTCATCCAGTGAATCGCTCAGAAAATACTGGAAGGTAGCCTCAAACTGTGACCTGTCATCCGGACTGAGCTGTACATAATCCATCAGACTTTCAAAAACAATGGCCGTTTTTTTACCGGGATCTCTCAGGAGCTGATCCATCAGACCGGCAAAATCCGCCGCTTCCCTCCTCTCCGAATAAGACATCCGCCTTCCTGTGTCTCTCCTTCCGGAAGTGTCTGTATCTGTTTGTTCAGAAATGCCTGCATCTGTTTTTCCAGTAATACCTGTATCCCTGGCTCTACCTGTATATTCTCCCGTCCCTGTACCAGGTATCGGTTTGTCAAATTCCAGAAAATCGTCGTCCTCATCTTCTGAAATTTCATAAATTCCTGCTTCGTTCTCTTCCTCTGTATAATTGTATCTCCCCGCCTTATCCGCTTCACCTTCCCCGTTTCTGACCTCTTCCGGTTCTGCTTTCAGATCCCGGTTCCCCCCGATCAGTTCCATGGCACTCCTGTCATCAAAGACCCGCATGCCGCGTGAGGCAAGATAAAACACAACATAATCAAAATTTTCATATTTCTTCAGATATTCACCAAAATACTGATTAAACGTCATCTTTCTCAGATTTTTATCGCATATCATATCGTCTAGATTCTCGCAGATACAATAAATTCGTTCTGTAAATTTACTCACCATCTTCTTCTCTTACCTCACATCTTCTTATCCCCGGTTACATTTACCTGTTTTCATCCGTATGCAAGTCTGCTCTTCTTTTCCAACATATTTCTCTTCTGCAGACTTTTCAGCATGTTATTCTTTCCTGCATATCTCTCGACATATTACTCTTTCCCGAAGCTCATTCAGCGTGCCACTCTTCTCCTGCGTACTTCCCGGAGATTGCCGGCGGAAGTGTCTCGTGTCAGCTGATTCTCCGTTCCCTTTACACATCCCATGCTTGTCTGCGCACCATCCACAGAAGCATTCAGATAATCACAGATTCTGTTGCGAAGCTGACGTCTCTTTTTCTCGCTGATTTTATTATCTTTCAGCACTTTGAGATCTACTTCTGTATTCAAAACCGCCTGACCGTCTTCTCCGTCATCCCATCCGCCGTTTTTGAGCACGACACAGATCTGTTCGTCCGGATTTCCATCCCGTTCAAAAAGAATGTGCTTTTCTCCGTTGTGAATGTTGCCTCCTCTGGCGCTTCCGGTGTTGTGATAACCGCCTCCCAGCGCATCATTCAGCTGCTTCTCCACACGGTCGATCAGCAATGCTTCATTGAGATTCATCTTTGCTTCAAAAATCAGCTGTCTTGTATGGGCACCGTATTTCACATTCAGGTCATCAATAATCGTATACATTTCTTCCAGCGAAATTTCTGATTCTTCTTCATGCAGTTTCCGGTACATCTCATCAAATTCTTTTTTCAGATCTGCCAGCTCTCCATACACATATTCGTCAGCGGCAAGTTCCCGGATATCTGCCGGATTCCATCCCTGTTCCTGACAAACTGCTTCGGCTTCTTCTCTTGTCTGTTTATAAATACCGTTTACAAGATAGCCAAGTGTGTTTTCATAGGTAAAAACAGCTTTGATTTCTTCTGCCAGGACAAGCGCACAGCGGTACTGCATCAGCCATTCCTGCTGCATATTTTCCGCCTGATTGATGGCAAGAAGTGTCTTTTCCGCTGCATCCCAGATAATTGCATAAGCAGCCTGAGGAGCCGTATCCAGTACCTCCTCGCTCTTGTCCATCAGTTCCTGAATTTCCGCGAGTTCCTTTCTGCAGAATTTCTCTCCCTGATACTCTTCTTTCAATGTCTTTAACAGAAGCTTCACACTCTTATGATATTCCTGCGCATAGGCTTCACTTTCCCGCACCGCATTTTTCATGGCTGCTTTCAGATTCTGAATATCTGTCTCAATCTTCGCGTTGATGTTGCGAAGCGCATGATTCAGCTCCCGGTCCTGCTCATCTGTCACGTCCTGGATTTCTCTGCGCAGAGCGGAAGCCTTTTCCCTCTCATATTCCGCAAGATTTTTCCGGAGGCCTGTCACTTTTTCCTGAAAATCCATCTGAAGTTCCACATCATTTTTCTGAAGTATCTTCTCCCAGTCTCCTCTGCGATTTTCCATTTCTTTCACTACACGCAGTGTCTGTGTATTATAAACGGATGCAATTTTGCTGTTCTCTGCAACCAGACTGCGATAGGCAGAAGCAAGCTGCGGAACCAGCCCGCTGTCTTCCAGTTCTTTTGCTTTTTTCTCTTTCTGTCTGTGATAAGCCTGAAAAGCTGCACCACCCAGCTTCACTGCACCGCCAATCGCAGCTGCTGTTCCTGCAATAGCAAGTCCGGTAACGACAATTGGTGCCGCCACACATAAAACAACCGGTACAACAAGTAATCCTTCAATATCTCCGCTCATCTTTCTGCCTCCTTTATATAACTTCATTTATACAAATTCCCTTATACAAATTCATTTCCGTACACACTGTGCCGCTTTATTTTTACAGTGCCCTGCCGTTTCTCCTGCATACCGCCTCTGCCTTTCTCTGGCGCCTTTTTCTGTCGGGAAGCTCCGGAAGGTTTCTGCGTATGACTGACCAGAAGTTCTCCTGAACCGCTCGCCGACTGCTCCAGAGAATATTCCTCGTCACAGTCTCCGGTTAACACATCGGGACCTGTCCCCACTGCAACGTATGCCTTTTTTTCTCCGATGGCATGAAGAATTCCGGCAATATACCGAACCTCCTGCTTTCTCTGATACTGGTCTGTTCCAAGCCTGAAATTCATGAGAATCCGGATCCGGTTCTGCATACTGCCATTTTCCGTTACAGGAACAATGTGAACCGTATAACGATTTTTTCTGCCATTTCCACCGGGTTTTTCAAATTCCATACGGTAAAGTGCTCTTTCATCCGCCTCTTTTCCATCCTCTTCAAAAAAGCCGTTATAGCAGGGGCTTCCTGTACAGTGTTTTTCTGACATATAGTTTCCGATTTTTTCTGCCCACACTTTACGCTGAGCAGAACAACGGTATGCAGATGCCAGTTCTTTTTCCAGCTTCTCCAGCTTCTCCGGAAGTTCATATTTCAGTACCCGGTTGTTCTCATCCAGTTCTCTTCCTGTAGGAGCTTCTCCTGTTTTGACATAATCTTCCACAGAAGCAATCGTGAGCACTTCATCTCTGACCAGTCTCTGATGATATTCTGTTTCCTCGATAATGTTCTGCACTCTGTCCAGACATTCAAAAACCGTATCATATTTATGGCCTGTCCAGTGCATTGCTGTATCTCTGCTGATTTTTTTGCCGTCTACAGTCAAAACACGGGTTTTCACTCTGTCTGAAATATTCTGATAGTTCTGTTCCATGGGCAGGTAACTCTGTATCCACCGGGTCAGCTTCTCATTGATATGGTATTCCAGATCCTTCAAATCTGCTTTCAGCATCACGGAGGTGGCGGCAGAAGCTTCATACTGCCGCTGTTCCTCCATCATCCTCTGTGCCTGTCCGAGGGTCCCTTCATAAATCGCCAGCCTTCCCGGAAACAGTTCCGCATGGGCACGTCCTGCAAGAACACGATACTGCTCACACGCAGCAGCGTATTCCCTCTGTGCCAGTTCCCGTTTCCGGATATCACTTTCCTTCATCACATCAGTCACTTCCGTGTCAATGCGATTCTGTACATCCTGATAATACTGTTCGATCTGTTTTAACAGCTCACGATGACGAACTTCCAGATTCTCTGTCAATTCCCGTTTCAGAGATTCATGATTTTGCTCGATCCGGCTGATCATTTCTGCGTACAGAGCTTCCATTTCCTGCTGCGTCTGCTGCACAAGCTGTGTATTATGCCTCTGCAGTGCATTTTCCATGGTACGCTTCAGCTGATGCATACGAAGCTGATGCTCCTGCTGATACCGTGTGTCCCGATCCGCCGACTCTCTCTGGAGTCTGGCGATCTCGGCCTGAAGTTCATTCATCTGTCGTGTAAGCTGTCCTATCCTGCTCATGTTTTTCTCCCTATCGGTCTGTATTGCCTCTGTTGATACTTCCCGAAATCTCATTCTGTTCCGGGTTCAGATGCATCAGTTTCTTGTGATATTCTCTCTTCTGTTCCGGAATAAATTCCGCATCATTGCATTCTGCAAGAGCCAGATCTTCCATATATCTGATGTTTGCATTCTGCGTTGAGATCATATAGTTTCTGGCTAGCGTCAGCATTTCCACTGCATCTGCCTGATTGTTTTTACGCTTCATCAGTTCCTCTGCCTTGACTACTACCGCTTCAATTTCCGCTTGTGTATAGCCGTCGGTGTCCGATATGATTTTATCCAGACATTCCGCATCATCCATGACAAAACCATGTCTTTTCAGGTGATACAAGAATACTTGACGCCGTTCCTCTTCATTCGGTGCAAAAAAAGGAACCTTCTTGTCAAAACGTCCTGCTCTTTTCAGAGCTTCATCCACTTTATTCGGATAATTTGTTGCCGCCAGCCAGAGAATCCTGCCTCTGTTTTCGGGTTTTGCCATCTCTGTCAGAAGCATACCGAACAGATTGTTGTTTACACTGGAACCGGAATTGCCGTCCGTTCTGGCAGCAAATACCTGGTCAATTTCATCAATAAAGACACCGACCGGGGCCAGAGCGCGAAATACGGAAAGTGCACGTTCCATGGATTTCTCCGATTCACCCACATACTTGCCGAGAATCCTGGACATTTTAAATTCGATAAAGTTAATTCCCGCATCTCCTGCCATACAGCGGGCAAAATAAGTTTTTCCCGTTCCGGGAGAGCCCATCAGCATGATTCCTTTTGGAGCAATCGATGCAATCTCCCGGTTCTGGAAGGAAGCGATCACCACTTCTCTGAAATAAGCTTTCAGATCCTCCTGGCCTGCAAAATCCTGCAGCCGAAGATTCGCTGTATCAAAGATTTCGATCACATCTCCATATTCCTTCGTAATCACTTCTTTCTTGCGGTCCATCACCATTTCATGGCTGATGCATACCGTATCTGCCGGAAGCTTTCCTTCCAGTTTTTTCCGCTCTTTTGTAAAAGCGGAAAGAAGCACATCTTCAATCGCTACCAGCTGGAGTCCTGCAGTCAGGTTCGTCAGCTGATCCACACTCAGAGGCCACTTTTCAATACATTCTCGGTATCTCCTGTCACGTCTGATCTGTGTTTGCAGATAGTATTCAATAAATGCTTTTCTGCCCTCTTCATCCGGAAGAGGAATCTCGCATACAACGGTTTTGGAATTTGCACCGGTAAATTTCTCATTGATATCTTTCGTACTCTCCGTAATAATGAATACTGTATTGTTCGAGTTGATAAATTCATAAGAATTCAGGGTGCTGTGCAGCGATACGATCCGCTTCTGCTCTTCCTCGTATACCTTGCCGGATTCCGGAATCAGAAATTCCGGATAAAGAAATACAAAAGCTCTTCTCTCATCAGAAGGAATCGGCTCTTTGATTTTTTCCATAAAGGTGCTCCAGGGAATATTGCTCTCATCTTTGCTGTCTGCTGCAGACGGATAAACGCGGCGGCCCATCGATTCCACATCGTAAAAATAAACCTTTGTCATGCGCATATCGTCCTGTCCTGTCTGTGTGATGTATTCACAGAGAAATTTTTTGAGATCCAGGTTTTCTCTGCAATAGTCAACAATGTTTCCTGTAAGGATAAATGCATTCGCTACAGCAGTTTTGTATTTTTCCCGGATATCTTCGATCCATTCTGGTATGTATGTCATCTTGTAACCCTCCTTGCCTATTCATTATACTGTGTGAGCCCAATAATATTTTTAATTTTCAGGAACTTTCCGGTAACCGCCTGCATATTCTGCAGCGTCTTCTCCAGTTCCGCCAGAGCTTCTTTTGCCTCCCGTCGGTATTCCTCGGTCGTTTTTACATCCTCCTCTTCTGGTGTTTCTCCATCAAACTCGTAATTTTCCACCAGCTTCTGCAGCTGTTCCATAATATCTGTAAACTGCTCTTTATTTTTTTCAAGTTCTTCCAGCAGGCTGTTTCCACGGAAGAGATACGCTTTGCGAAGTCCGTTGTCCAATAAGACGGACAGCTTTTCATCCAGTTTTTTTACCTGACTGCGGAATAACTCCAGTCCATCTATCTTTTTCTCCGGAACTTTTTCATAAAATTCTGCGTATTTCATATCCTGACGGTAACGAAGGCTGATTTCCTGCAGTTCTTCAAAGGCTCTGCCCTCTTCCTGCTGTGCTTCCTCAATCTGTTTCTTCAGATTTTCCACACTTCTGCGGTATTGCCCTGCTTCCTCTGCTGCCTTCTCCCGTTCTCTGAACTCTTCCAGGGCATTCTGAAGTTCTTCCTTTTCTCTGCGCTGTATCTCCAGTTCTTTCTGTAAATGCTGAACTTCCCTGTTCTGTTCTTCTCTCAGGCGCTGAAGTTCCATATCCTTTTCTTCTCTCAGGCGGAGCATCTCCTGTTCCTGCTCCTCTCTGCGGCGCTGAAGTTCCGTATCCTGCTCTTCCCTCAGGCGCTGAATCTCTGAGTCCTGGTTTTCACGTCTCTCTCTGTCATGATGAGAAAGCTCTTCTTCCAGTTCCCGATTTCTTGCCTGCAGTTCCCGGATCAGGCTGTCCTTGTCCTCCAGATCCTCTGTCGTGATTTCTTCCCCTCTTTCTGCAAGTCTCCTTGCTTCCAGAAGTTCCTGATCTCTGGCATCCAATTCATTCTTCAGCCATTCATTCTCTCCTTCCGCATCCATGAGCGCCCGGCTCTTCTGTTCCAGCTGCTGCTTAGACTGTGCGAGCTCTGCTCTGACCGACTCCAGTTCCTGACGGATATCATCTTCTGTATGGATACGGATACGGCCTTCATTATTTTCTCCACGACCCGGAAACGGAATCGGTCTTCTGGTCTCTCTGTTCAAATGATGTTCTTCGTTATTTTCCCGGTCGGAACCAATCAACTGTATTCTCATATCTTTCCCCTTTCTCAATATCCCAATGGCTCTGACAGTCTTCAGAGAGACTTTTTCGCCATCGGGTGTGCGGCTGTAAATTCCTGAGTCAGAAATGGTGCTTCCCTCACATGATTTTTAAAGTCTTTCTCTGCTTTCAGATAATACTTTCTTTCTGTAATTGTGATTCTTTTTCCGGCACAGAAGCGTTCCCAGGTAGTATCCACATTGTACCAGTGCCTTCCCAGCTTCACGATATTCCAGGCATGTCTTCCTTCACTGGGCAGCGCCAGACCGGTGATATATTCTGCCGGTACGTTCAGTTTTCTCATAAAAAGCAAAAACAATAAAGCGCATCCCATACACACTGCTTTATGTTCGATCATCGCGTGATACGCTGTATACCTTTTATAGTCGTAATCGTATTCCACTTCTCTGGCAATATACTGATAAACCTTTGCAATTTTGTCACAGCCGGCTGCATCCGGCCGGTCCAGTCCCATGCGGTGAATCTCCTCATCCACTGCCGCCATCAGCATCTGTTCCTGCTCGTGAGTCGTACGATATTCGATCGTATAATGCAGCACATAAATTCCAAGACACAGGAATCTGGTAACACGACCGCCTGATTTACTGTGACTTCTGAGATAGGCTCCATCATTCACGCGCCCCGGCTTATGGGTTTCATACGCAGCTTCCTGAAAATCTTCATATTCCGGCATTGTTTTTCCATCATACGGCATCAGGATTGTGATTTCTTTCCTGGTCGCCAGAATGCCGCCAGTCATTGCCTCAATCGCTTCTTCCCGGTTTTCGCAGTATTTCACCCAGGAAAGCCCCTGCTCCTGATTCAGATATGCAAAGGTATCGGCTCTCTGAGAAACCTGCCTGCTGCTGATATCCGCAATACTTACATTTACGGTATTGTTCTGACGATTCCAGGACTGCACCCCGTAACTGTAGATTCTGCTCAACACTCTCAGCATTTTTACAGGGTCGTTTTTTGCAGCCCTGCGTATGGCGGCATAAACTGCCAGATATGCCTGCTCTTCTGTATCCAGGTCTGCGTCCGCAGCAACCGGGATTCTGACAACAGGTCCGCCTCGCAGAAATTCATCGAGGATTCCCTGTGTATCAGAGGTATTACTTGATTTGTATTCGTTTCTGATTCTTATTCTTCCCATCGTTATCCCAATCTCTTATAAGATAGAATCCTGCTATGCAGGATTCTCCGCCTGCGGCGGATTACTTTAGCAATATATTTCCTCTCCGCCGCAGTGCGCTCCTGCCCGGAGGGCTTTATTTTATCATAGGAAAATGCAAAGCACTTTCCTATGATAAAATAAATTGCATCAGTTTCTTTGCATGTTTCTTGATCGTTCTGACTGTTTTGATATATCTTTCCGTATTTTTTCTCTTTCTTTTCCGGGATACTGCTGTTACAGCCACAAATATTGCGGTTACTGCCGCAAATATTACGACCACTGCCGCAGCTAATGCTGCTAACACAAAAATCAGAGGAAGCTTTTCTGCAGTTGCTTCTTTTGTGATCTCAGCATTTTCTTCTTTTGCTGCTTCTCCTGTTTCCTCTGCATTTTTCTCTTCTGATGATTCCTCTGGTTTTTCTGCATCTTTCTCTTCTTTACCTGCTGCAGACTCTCCTCTTTGCAGTCTCCGAAGCGTCTCCATCGTCAGACTGCTGCCAATCGCTCTGATATATTCCAGAACTTCTTCTGCCTGCTCTTTGGTTAATTTCCTTTCATTCCGGTAATATTCCAGGATTCTTGCTTCTGCAAAATCCATTTTTCCTTCATACTCGGAGCCCATCTTTTCTTCGGAAACCATTTTCCAGACACAGAAAATTTCCTCCAGAACAGCCTGTTCCAGTTCCTGTTCACAACCGCCCAGAAGTTCTTTTTCTTTCAGCATATCCAGGATCTGATAAAGATCGGTATCCGACTGTTCTCTGCTCTCCAGCAGCATTTTTATTTCCTCGGCATTTTTTATGACTGCTTCTTTCATGTTGAACCTCCCTCTTTTCATCCCCAGATGTGTTGACAGACGAGACAACGGAAATGCCCTTCATTTCCGTTGTAATACACAATCTTGCCGGAAGACTGACAGATGGGACACATGTTGGGTTTTTCCATTTTGACAATCTTAATATTCGATGTACCCTGATGCAAAACTCTGCCGATATCTTTGCCTTCCAGAACTTTTTTCCCATGAAAAACATAGTCCGCAGGTCTTCTGGGCGCCTCTGTAGTATTGATAATCTTAATCCTCATCCTTTCCTCTTTCCTGACGCACTTGCTGCGTCAATAATGGTAGATTTGGAAGTTCACTTCCAAACTTCTTTCCTCCAAAACCAAATCCATGATTCACCAGTCTTTTCTTTCCGAATTTCTGAAAAGTCTGATCACTGATAAGCAATTCTGCCTTCGTATCCTCACAGGATCCGGAACGGTAGCATTTCCATATTTTTCTGTACGGATTCAATACCATTGCAATTGCCCGTTCACCTGAAAAAAGCCTGCTCTGCGTACCTCTGTCCGTTGCCGACATAAATACATCCAAAGCATTGGCGTGTGTATGAAACCATCCCACCACATCCATTTTTTTCTCTTCCGGGCAGTCTGCATTGATCTGATCAAGTTCCCGGTGCATCTCCCTGGTATCCTCATGACTCATCTCCAAAAATCCCCAGCTTCCCACTGCACCGCGGGCAGGCAGAGCCCTTTCTACTAAGCAGATATGCTGTTTCTTTTTTTTGTCATAACAGTTTCTGCCCACCAGAAAACCGCCCTGCTCCACCCTGTTCTCCTGAGTCCTTGTTCCCCAGCCGATATATTCCAGCATTTCTTCTGCAGCTTGCGGCTGTACAATTACCAGATCAGCATCCTCTCCCATGGAATAATTATCACACAGGAGCACATATTTTTTTTCAAACTCTTCCTCAGAATATTCTATTTCCCGTATTTCCGGCTGGTATTCCTTTACAATTCGTATTCTTCCCATTATTTACTCCTATCTGATTTGACTACTATCTGATTTTGCCTCTGTCTGATTTGACTACTATTTGATTTTGCTACTATCTGATTTTGCTACTATCTGATTTTGCTTCTATCTGATTTGATTCCTATCCGATCAGCCAGCTGAGATACCACAGAAGCAATGCACTGATCATTGCCTGAACGGAAATTTTCTTTCTCTCATCACGAGACCTGTCGAACAAAATAGCCGCCAGCATCGCCAATCCCGCAATATACATCATCATATTGCCTGACATTCTGATCCACTCACTTAATTCCGTCATCCTGTAACCTCCCCAATCATTTCTCTCAGAATCGTTATTTGCCTGCCCACGGTTTCTCCGACAAATACGAAGCCCCTTTTTATTCCATCTTCTGCAGAAAGCATCATTTTTTCCAGAGTATCCCTTGCCGAATCCATGAATACCGGAACGCTCTCCGTTATCGATTGTCGTGCTTTTACCACCAGCTCTTCTGTCCTGTCCACTGAATCTTCTGCTGTACTTCTGACAGTCGTTACAAGGTCAGGAAAAGCATTCGAACCATTGCGATACTGCCAGAGATTTACTCCCAGAAATACCGTTATCGTGATCCAGAAAATACAGGTAACGATCATCTTGATCCAGTTCAGAAAAATTCTGTCCGCCATTTCCAGTTTGTCCGATATTTCTTCCACTGTTTTGTAAGCACCGCTGTATCCGGAATTTGCATTTTTGACAATTTTTATCCGTGAAGCAGACCCGGCCTGGATTCTGATCTGTTTTTTACCGAAAGGTTCCGTTTCTGTATGACGGCATCCGATATTCGGACAGCAATTCTGCAGTTCCCATGTATCCGTAAACCACACACGGTGGCATTTTGCACATACAACTACGGTATCTCCCGGGTGAAATTCTCCCAGGAGATACTCATCGACTCTATGCTGATCCAAAAACCATTTGTCCTTTGCAGCGGACAGCTGATGACTGTTTTTTACCATAATTACTGATCACTCTCTATATACATCCCGTACAGTCAGGGATTTCATCACTGCCGGAAGATCTGCTGTCAGTTCATAGTAAAGGCATTTTGAATCTTCTGTACAGCTTCGCAGGGTTACAATATGTCCTTTGGCAATTCCAAGTTCTTCCAGTGTCATGCCGGAGATTCTCTTGTCTGATGCATGAAGCTCCACAATCTCCTCACAATTGGATAATCCCGGCTGCAGATTTTTCTCTGCGAGACAGCTGCTGCAGTACAAATCCTCTGCATAGATCAGGTAATCCGGTTTCCAAAAATCAACAACCGCACCACAGGTCTTGCATTTGCCTGTAAAGGTAAAACGATGTTCTCCCGTAATATCGATATAAAATTCTTCTCCGCGATTCTGTTCTTTCACCCATTCCAGAAACTCACCCAGTACTGCCTGATTTGTCCAGGGCGTTTTTGTCACCTTATCGTAACTGTGATGACAGACACAGTCCGCACGCTTCGGAATATGTATCGATTCAAAAGAATTGGTCAGGCCCTCAAAATAATACTTTCTGCCATACTGTACCTGATCCATTTTGTGAAGAATTTTCACAGCTTCCTGTGCAGCCAGCGCACCGGCAATTGCGGTGGAAATCTGAATGGTCGGTGCTTTCTTTTCTTCTACAAAGCGTTTTCTCTTCTCATCACAGGAATAACGGATCATTTTTTCATTGGATAACTGTCTGTTTGATATGCCGCAGGCCCAGCAGGAGGATTTTGGATAATGGTGGACCGAAACACTCATGGTAAGTTCCCTGATACCGCCATCAATATAGGGAATCTGAAGAAGATTACAACGTTTATTCAAACTTGCTCTGGTCTCAAGATTATCCAGACATCCGAGAACTACATCAAACTGACCAAAAACACCGTTTCCGAGAAGATGCATGATATCTCCGATAAAATAATCCACCTCAATATCCGGACATACAGACATTTCTTTTACCCGTTCTGCTGCCACTTTTGCCTTATATTTTCCCACATCGTCTTTGGTGAACAGAACGGTACGGCTGAGATTTGACGTTGAAATCACATCCATATCGCAGATCAGAATATGACCAACGCCGATCAATGCCAAATTTTTCAGCACTTCGTTTCCGATCGCTCCTGCACCTGC
Source organism: Blautia sp. HCP3S3_G3 (assembly GCF_052063365.1). Lineage (NCBI taxonomy): Bacteria > Bacillati > Bacillota > Clostridia > Lachnospirales > Lachnospiraceae > Blautia > Blautia sp. HCP3S3_G3. The sequence goes on from NZ_JBQHXR010000011.1 coordinate 71,274, forward strand.
CACAAGGACATAGCTGTTGTTCACCACCTCCTGCTCCCACCAGGGAATCAGTTTCTGGCGGTCCACCATGGATTCTTCACCCATCCGGACTTCTCCGATCATTGCTCTTCCCATTTTTTATATCCTCCCTCTTTCGTCTGAATATTATTTGATTGCTTTTCCCTTCGTTCTTCGTAACACACCTTTCAAAATATCCCAATGAACAGCCGGATTATTTACTCAGTATTTCAAATCCATACCGGTTCCGGTAAAAATCTGTCTGTGCACTGCAGTATACAAATGTGTATATCCCCAGATTCGTCATGATATTCCACATGATATTGTTATCCCGGAAAAAAGCAGCGTCTTTCCTTGTGACAAGAACTGCTGTTTTTCCATATTCTCTTCTTCCAGTGAGTTCCAGAAGTTCCTTCGGATCATGGTAAAAAAAGGATTTTCGAAAACGCATGCCGTAGTTCCCATACTCTTCCGTAAGGATTCCTGTCAAAAGAATTCCCTGCAGATCTCTGTCCATATCTCCCATAATTCCCAGATTATACTTCAATGCACCGGCAAGTCCGCAAAGGAGATTGCGAAAAGAGGAGCTCTGCAGCGGTTCCTCCCGCCATCTTTCTATTACAGGTCTGTCAAACAGCCTTCTTCCGTAATCCTGTCTGATCTGCAGTTTGTGCCAGTTATACTGGAAAATCTCATACTCTGCGTTTTCTCCCGGAAAAGCTTCCTGCCGGATTTTCTTGGTTTTTTCCGATGCCTGATACCAATTCTTACACGGATATTCCTGTTTTATCGAATTTGCAGGCATCGTAAGGTAACTTTCGCATTCCAGCCCTTTGGGTCCATAATAAGCTTTCCAGGTTTTCTGATGGGGATTAAACACCACACCCACACTATAGGGGTATTCACATTTGTGGGCCTGTGTTTCATAATCAATGTTGGAATATACCGCTGCAATGTTCCAGGGATGGGTGTGATACCATCCCACCGGAATCAGTTCCAGATTTTTTTCCTCATTCAGTCTGTCCAGTTCCTGATACATCTCCTGCCAGTTTTCTGCTGACATGCGGATAAAGGCCTCCCCGCTTTCCTGCGGATTCACACAGGGAATTACATGACACACTTCCACCCAGGGTATTTGCTCCTCTCCGGAAGTACTCCAGCAAAAATGCCCTGCAAGAATTCCTGCCTGTTCCTTTCTGTTCCGACGGGTCACCTCACCCCAGGAAATTTCCTGAAACAGTTCTTCGGAAGCTTCCTCACGAAAAAGGACCCTCATCCCGTTTTCGCTTCTGTTTCGATATCCGGAAGAAATCAGTCCGGAAAAATCCTGCGGGAGTTTTTTTTCTATCTGACGATACATTTGTGTTACTTCATGAATGACTGATTTACCCATATGCCATTATGCCGTCGCACCGGAAAACAGACGGATTGTAGAATCCTGACCTCCGCCGTTTTCCACAAGTGTTCTGGACAGATCCATATTTGTGGTGTCCACACCATCTTTGAGAGCAGCGGTGTATCCATCCGGAATCTCACTGATAAAACCACTTTCAATCAGATCATCGATCAGCTCCTGAATCGTCATATCATCAGGAATGTCTACATCTACTACGTTGCCGGATGTCGGGTGCATTACTTTTACTCTTTTCATATCTTCCATGGTTTTTTCTCCTTTTTATTTGGTTTGTTTTTATTGTTTTTTACTGGTTTTTCGTTTTTATGATTACAAATGAATGACACTTCTGCGTTTTTTCTCTCCGCCTACAGGAAGCTCCTGTTTATCTGTGGGGAAAATTCCACCGTTCTGATTTTCCAGCCAGAAAGCTTTCGCTGACGGATTTGCCGCACTGCCGGGATTCGTATAGCGTTTATCGAACTGAATCGTTTTTCCCATACGTCTGATATAGCTCCACAATGCTTCATCGGATGACCAATGGCCCGGACACCAGCTGCGGTCCGTATACCAGTTCACATGAAACGGCTGCTGCTCTCTCATGACTGCTCTCGGTTTTATCATTGGATACTCCGGCGGAAATGTGATGTCAACCGTACTCTTGTCTCTGTAAATCGGTTTTCCCTGAGAATTCAGACCAACAATCGTGCGGATGTTATATGTGATCACATAATGTTCCGGGTTGTCCGGATCGTCCACCGTCCAGCTGATCGCACGATTTCTCATACTTGCCATTTTTTCATAATCGTTTTTTAATCGGATGGCTCTTAATTCTTTCTGAGTCATGTTTTAACCTCCTTGATTTCGTTTTCAGATACCGGTTTCCGGGTACATGATTATCATAAATGACCGGTTAAATATTTTTTTATTTTTATCCGACTGTGCAGATACTCCTAATTACTCCATCCCTCCGGATTGACCGGAACCACCATGCATTCCACTGCTGCTTTCTCCATGGCCGCCTGTACTGTTTCCTCCGTGACCTCCTGTCATTCCTCCGGAGAATCCATTTGTTCCAACATAACCGCCTGCATGTCCCTTTCCACCTGCTGCTCCACTGCTCGCCGAACCAACACTGCCATTATGGTTTCCCACAGACATCCGGTTTCCCAAACCAGGCGAAACTCCATTTGCGCCAAAGCCTCCGTAATTGGAATGACCAAGCCCTCCACTGTTTGATGTTCCGGTTTCTTCTTTATGGCTTTTCAAAGCTTCCATCATACTGGTATCCAGAACTTTTTCCACATTCTGTGCAGATACTTTGTTAGAATACTGCACATTTTCCAAATAATACCGCTCATTCATTTTTCCCTGGAGTGTGTTCTGAATATTGGGGTCCCCGTATTTTAACTGTGCAGCGTTCAGATTTTTCGCATAACTTCCATTGTTAATACTCGTCAGATAAGTTCCGAAATTGGGATCTTCCCCGAATGTTTCATTCAGATAACGGAAGGCCTCCTGAGTCCGGCTCTCACCTGCCGCAAAAGCACTCTGCTCCAGCCCCTGAATTCTGTAAAGACATCCGTCCACTTCCGGATCCACATAATTCAAGACCGAATTATTGGACTGCCAGTTATGTAAAGTCTGCTCCGTGATTCCCATCGATTTCAGTGTTTCTGCAGGAATCGCCCCACTTACCGCCTGTTCCTGAAAAGAATGATAATCTTCGTGAAAAATGGTATCCATCATCTGGATATTGGCATCCGCCACCATACGGCACATTTGTTCCGTTTCACCAGTTTCCTCATTCACAACATTTTTGACCATCATGCTGTTTTCCAGGATATGTTTATTTACCACAATTTCCTTTCCGTCAAAGTAACCGTAATTCGCACCTTCCAGTTCTTTTGCCGTAATTTTCTGAGGTGTGGAATGATTCTGGGCAGCAGAAATATTTTCCAGTTCCTGGAGGGCATTCAAACGCTGGGACATATCCATTTTTTCCCAGTTTTCGTGTCTGAATCTGCTATAGATATCCGCAGTTTTATTGTCCATGTTTCACCTCATTTCCGGGCACCGGGATGCAATGCTCTTCTTGGTCTCCAGATTTCGGCTTCTCCATTGACAGGGTCTGCTCTGTATTCATTCAGCAACTTCAGAGCAAACAAAAAATCTGTCGTATTCTGTATGCTCATGATTTTGCCTACTGTATAGTTTCCTTCCTTGATCACCGGAAGTTTTTCTCCTCTGATCCACGCCTCTGCCAAAGGCTCAAATTTTTCATCGATCGTCTCACAAAATTCTTTTGCATAAGCATGGGCGCTTGTCTCTGTCTGATGTCGGTAAGACTTCAGAATCATCTCCGCAAATTTTTCCTGATTAATATTTTTCAGCATCTTTTCCTCTTTCCTGACGCACTTGCTGCGTCAATAATGGTAGATTTGGAAGTTCACTTCCAAACTTACAACTCTTTCTATATACTTCCCACAGCACCTCATCCGTCAGTTCCCGGAACAGCGGACCATTGTTAATCTGGTGAAAATCTAGTTCCCCGTTCCTCAGGTTCGCCTCTATCAATACCGGATTTCCCTCACAGTCCACTGCGAAATCCCAGGATATCAGGCGAAAATATGGGAAAAATTTATGTGCTTCCCGGATATGGCTGCAGATCTGTTCATAACACGGAACCCTGCATTCTCCAAAAACCGCTCCATCCGGATGGGTCAGAAAACGTTTTCCGGATTTGTTGAAACCGACATTTTTCAATCTGCCATCTTCCTTAATTCCAGCAGAAATTCCGCCTGCACTGATGTTGTCCACTTCGCTGTCTCCTGTTCCCATCCGCACCACAGAAGAAAGAATTCTGATTTCATTTTTGTAATAAAAAGAAATCGTGCGAACGGTATTTACAGAACTCGGATGAAGTTTTTTCATCTCCCTGTGCTGCTCAAGAAACACCATAATCACAGTATCGATCACCGTCCTTAAAAGATATTTTTCCAGTCTGCCCGTGGCATCTTTTTTTGCATCCCAGATAAAAATCCCTGCTCCTCCTCCAAAATCTACCGCAGGCTTTACAATGATTTTTCCCGCTTCCCGGCATTTTCTCAGAATCTCTTCCATCTGAATCCCCCGGAAATCCTTATCCAGCCAGAATCCATTTACTTTCTCTGCAATAATCTCCGGCTGTCTGATCTGCGGGAAAAGGCGGCTGTAAAAACATTTATTGTCAATATATTTTGCTGCAGCCCTGTGATTATAGTAGGAATCAATATCGAGGTAATACACCGGATCCGGAAGAAATCTTCTGTCATACATTCCGTACAGTCCCGAGTAGTATTCCACCCATCCTTCGACATTCAGCTGCGTATCCGATTCCGTATTCTGACTTTTCCTGAAATTTGTATGGGATTCCCAATATTCACGGACTTCTTTTTTCTGTACTTCTGACAGGAAAAATGGACTTTTTTCATTCTCCCGCAATCGTCTGTTATATTCCCGAAGCATTTCTTCACGCTTATGCTGTTCAGCCGCTTTTTTCTCCAGACTTTTCTTTCTCAGGCGTTCACTGATCAGTCCTGCATCTGTCATATATCCCTCTTGTCTCCTTTCTTGCTGAGTTTCTTCTGTTGCGCCAATATTTTCTGCGGACTTTTTCCGCCCCCTCCTCTCTGCTTTTCTCCATGTGACATAAAAAATATAGCATTGCGTATATATATTTTTTTATTTTTGCAGTGGGAATCTGCCCGGAGGGCTTTTTTGTATCATCGGAAAATGCAAAGCACTTTCCGATGATACAAAAAAACACCCCTGCGCCGGAATATATATCCGGCTGCAGGGGTGTAACAGCAGCAAAGCTTCTGCATTTCCTCAGTCTATTTTTGTTCTCTTATTTTTCTATTTTTATGCATCCGACCTGGAATACGAGTTGCGCATCTGATTACTCAGCTCATACAGAACTTTGTCCAGAACATCTGCAGTTTCCGCCTTCAGCATATCTGCGATTTTCTGATTGGCTTCTGTTCTAAGAGCCTTGCGTTTCTGCCCGTCTGTTTCTTTTTCAAGAAGGGCATCATAATGGTTGAGCAATTCATGTCCTTTTGCCATTACATGTTCCTGGTAACGTTCCACATGAAAAACGGATTTCCTGTAAGAAGCATCTGCCATAGCTGCGATCAGGCGGCTGCACCAGTAAAAATTGTCTGTGGAAACGGTTCCCGTCGTGTTGGAAAGATACTCCGGTGTTTCTTCCACATCTGCATAGAAAGGTGCCATAACATTAAACGCATTGGATGCAAACGCAATCCATTCCACAGCACTGCAGTCCGGGGTACGATCCGGGCGCATCTGAATCACAGAAAGAAAATCATTACGGTTGATACCAATGGAACGATAGGCCCCGTGCATGGATGCATCACCATATGCCCCATAAGGATCATACGGAGTACCCTGATAATGAGAAGAAAGCACATATTTCACATCTTCTGCCGTTATTTTTTTCTCCGGAACCATACACCATGGAAGATCATCTGAATACGGAGTAAATTCTGCATCCGGTCCGTCCCACTTTCTGGTACGCGGATTCAGACAGCGCAGCATGTACCATGCGCGCGGAGTATTATACACATGATCCGCATCATCATGACTTCCAAAAACATCACGGGGATTGATACTGCCGTCCATAGATAAATTCAGATGATTTTTTTCGATAAATTCACGCATATCCGGGGAGCACATGTATTCTTTCTGCTCTGTCAGTGCATCTTCCAGATCAAACTGATCCAGTCCGAGCTGATTCGGCATTACCACATACACGTCATCCGGAACACGTCTTGCGATCCAGTGATGTCCTCCAATCGTCTCAAGCCACCAGATCTCGTCTGCATCCTGAAATGCAATTCCATTCATTTCGTATGTACCATACTGCTCCAGAAGGCTTCCCAGACGCTGTACGCCTTCTCTCGCACTGTGAATATACGGCAGCACAATGTAAACAATATCTTCTTCACCAATACCTCCGGGAACTTCATCTTTTCCATCTTTTGCCGGCTGATAAACCACCAGCGGATCCGCTCCAAGGACTCTCGGATTGGAAGTAATCGTTTCCGTCGCTGTCATGGCTACCTGCGCCTCATTTACGCCGCTGGCCGCCCAGATTCCTTCGCCTTCTACCGCATTTGGCATCGAGGTACACCGCATCGGCTTTTCCGGAAGCGGAATTTCCACATGAGACAGAACAGATTTATAAATCTTCGGCTGTTCTTCCGGATGAACGACCACGAATTTTTTCGCAGTAAAACGTCCGGAAGGAGAATCATCATTTCTGGCAATCATCGTAGAGCCGTCATAAGTTGCTTTTTTTCCAACAAGTATTGTAGTGCATCCCATTGTATACATCTCCCTTATCTTTATTCATAGGTACTTTTTTCATATATCCTTTGGGGACGGAGTTTTCCGGTTTTTTTATCGTCCCCAATAGCTTTGTGATATTACGCAAAACGATCCATTGGGGACAGGCAAAGTGCCACAATTCTCCATCCCCAATAGCTTCAACAAGACACAAAAAGAGCCGCCCCGGTCTGGTAAACTAAGCGGCAATTTTTGTCAAACTAATTTATCGGACTAACCGTCTATCGGCAGCACTCTTTTTCTATAATCATATTAGCACGCATCTATGAAAATGTCAACAAACCTGTGGGGACGGAGTTTTGATATCATTGCAACAATTGACTGACAAATCCATTAGGAACTGACAAAAAAACACATTTCTCCGTCCCCAATAACAACACTGTTCGTTATTTTTTCTGCTCTTTTTTATATTTCCAGGCAACAGAAAAACCCGTAGAACCAAAGTTCTACGGGCATCTTACGCTTGGACACACGGTGTCTATGACACCAATTTATATTCGAATATATGATTACTCGATGATTGTAGCAACACGGCCTGATCCAACAGTACGTCCGCCTTCACGGATAGCGAATGTAAGACCCTGGCTCATAGCGATCGGGTGAATCAGTTCGATTGTCATTTCGATGTTATCACCAGGCATGCACATTTCTGTTCCTTCTGGAAGGTTGCAGACACCTGTTACGTCTGTTGTTCTGAAGTAGAACTGTGGACGATAGTTGTTGAAGAATGGTGTATGACGGCCACCTTCGTCTTTTGTCAGAACGTAAACCTGAGCTGTGAATTTGGTATGGCAGGTGATTGTTCCTGGTTTAGCAAGAACCTGTCCACGCTCGATTTCGTTTCTCTGAACACCACGAAGAAGAGCACCGATGTTGTCACCAGCCTGAGCTTCGTCAAGAAGTTTACGGAACATTTCGATACCGGTTACAACTACTTTACGAGTTTCTTCTTTGATACCAACGATTTCTACTTCTTCAGATACATGAAGAGTACCAGCCTCTACACGACCTGTAGCAACGGTACCACGACCTGTGATGGAGAATACGTCCTCAACTGGCATAACGAAAGGTTTGTCAGTGTCACGCTGTGGATCCGGAATGTAGGAATCTACTGTATCCATAAGTTCCATGATCTTGTCGCCCCACTCGCCGTTCGGATCTTCAAGAGCCATAAGAGCGGAACCTTTGATGATCGGGCAGTCATTGAAGTCATATTCTTCAAGCTGTTCTGTAATTTCCATTTCTACAAGTTCAAGAAGCTCTTCGTCGTCTACCATATCACATTTGTTCATGAATACAACGATGTATGGTACACCTACCTGACGGGAAAGAAGGATGTGCTCTTTAGTCTGAGCCATAACACCGTCAGTAGCAGCAACTACAAGGATAGCGCCGTCCATCTGAGCTGCACCTGTGATCATGTTCTTAACGTAGTCAGCATGTCCTGGGCAGTCAACGTGTGCATAGTGACGTTTTTCTGTCTGATACTCAACGTGAGCTGTAGAGATTGTGATACCACGCTCTCTTTCTTCCGGAGCTTTATCAATGTTTTCGAAGTCTACTTTTGCATTACCAGCTACTCTTTCAGCAAGAACTTTTGTGATAGCTGCTGTTAAAGTTGTTTTACCATGGTCAACGTGTCCGATGGTACCAATATTACAATGCGGTTTTGTTCTGTCAAACTTAGCCTTTGCCATTTTAAATTTCCTCCTTAAAACTTCGCTCTTTCTCTGAGAGCTTATATAATCGGTTTTAGACTTGCTATCCTTGATTATATTGCAAATCAAGGATATTTGCAAGCATTTTATTAATATATTAATTCAGAATATATTTATCGTATAAAGCAGAAACAATTATCAGCCTTTCTGAGAAAGGATCTTTTCCTGTACGGACTTCGGAACCGGCTCGTATTTCTCAAAGAACATGGAGTAGTTACCACGACCCTGAGTTCTGGAACGCAGGTCTGTTGCATATCCGAACATTTCGGAAAGCGGAACATAACCACGGATCATCTTGCCGCCGCCGATATCTTCCATACCCTCGATACGACCACGACGGGAGTTGATATCACCGATAACATCACCCATGTAATCTTCCGGAGTAGTAACCTCAACTCTCATGATCGGCTCAAGGAGAATCGGAGCTGCTTTGTGCATAGCATCCTTGAATGCAAGAGAACCTGCAATGTGGAATGCCATTTCGGAAGAGTCGACTTCATGGTAGGAACCATCGTATACGTTAGCATATACACCAACTACCGGGAATCCTCCAAGGACACCAGCCTTCATAGCTTCTTCGATACCTTCGCCGACTGCCGGGATGTATTCCTTCGGAATAGCACCGCCAACAACTGTGGATTCGAACTTGTACAGTTCTTCTCCGTTGGCATCCATAGGCTCGAATTTAACTTTACAGTGACCATACTGTCCACGACCACCGGACTGTTTTGCATACTTGCTGTCTACATCACAAGCCTTGGTGATAGTCTCTTTGTAAGCAACCTGAGGAGCACCTACGTTAGCCTCTACCTTGAATTCACGAAGGAGACGGTCAACGATGATCTCCAGATGAAGCTCACCCATACCAGCGATGATGGTCTGTCCTGTTTCCTGATTGGTATGTGCACGGAAGGTCGGGTCTTCTTCTGCAAGTTTCGCAAGAGCCTCACCCAGTTTGCCCTGTCCTGCTTTTGTCTTAGGCTCGATAGCCAGTTCGATAACCGGTTCCGGGAATTCCATGGATTCCAGGATTACCGGATGCTGGTCATCACAGATTGTATCACCAGTTGTGGTGAATTTGAAACCAATTGCTGCAGCGATGTCACCGGAGTAAACTTTGTCCAGCTCCATACGTTTGTTTGCATGCATCTGAAGGATACGTCCAACACGCTCTTTCTTATTCTTGGTAGCATTCAGTACGTAGGAACCAGAGTTCATAGTACCGGAGTACACACGGAAATATGCCAGTTTACCAACGAATGGGTCTGTCATAATCTTGAATGCAAGTGCGGAGAACGGCTCTTCATCAGAAGAATGTCTCACAATCGGATTGCCGTCCAAATCAGTACCCTCGATAGCCGGGATATCTGTAGGAGCAGGCATATATTCAACGATTGCATCCAGAAGTTTCTGAACACCTTTGTTTCTGTAAGCAGTACCGCAGCAAACCGGAACAGCAGCGCATTCACAGGTTGCTTTACGAAGAACGGCTTTCAGTCTGTCAACAGTAGGTTCTTCACCTTCCAGATATTCCATCATTAAATCGTCATCAAGTTCGCAGATTTTCTCAACCAGTTCGGTATGATATAATTCTGCATCTTCCTGCATATCTTCAGGAATGTCAACGATAGAAATGTCTTCACCTTTCTCATCGTTGTAGATATAAGCCTTCATTTCGAACAAGTCGATGATTCCCTTGAATTCATCTTCTTTTCCGATCGGAAGCTGTAAGCAGATCGCATTCTTGCCCAGACGGGTTTTGATCTGTTCTACAGCGCCGTAGAAGTTCGCACCAAGGATGTCCATCTTATTGATGAAAGCCATACGTGGTACATTATAGGTGTCAGCCTGACGCCATACGTTTTCTGACTGAGGTTCAACACCACCCTTTGCACAGAAGACGCCGACAGCGCCGTCAAGTACACGAAGGGAACGCTCAACCTCTACTGTAAAGTCAACGTGACCCGGGGTATCGATGATATTGATACGATGCTCCAGAGCTCCCGGTTTTGCTTTACAGTTTTCCTGCAGAGTCCAGTGGCATGTTGTAGCAGCTGATGTAATTGTAATACCTCTCTCCTGCTCCTGTTCCATCCAGTCCATGGTAGCAGTACCTTCATGGGTATCACCAATCTTATAGTTAACACCTGTATAATAAAGGATACGTTCTGTAAGAGTTGTTTTTCCAGCATCAATATGAGCCATAATACCAATGTTTCTGGTACGCTCAAGCGGATATTCTCTTCCTTCTTTTCCAGCCAATGGATTTTCCTCCTCGATTAGAAGCGATAGTGAGCAAATGCTTTATTTGCTTCAGCCATCTTGTGCATGTCTTCTTTCTTCTTAACAGATGCGCCTGTATTGTTCATTGCATCCAAAAGCTCGTTAGCCAGTCTCTCTTCCATGGTCTTCTCGCCTCTTTTACGAGAATAGGTGGTGATCCAGCGAAGAGCCAGTGCCTGACGTCTGTCAGCTCTTACCTCGATCGGAACCTGGTAAGTAGCACCGCCGATACGTCTTGCTTTTACTTCCAGAAGCGGCATGATGTTGTTCATAGCCTCTTCAAATACTTCAAGTGCTGGTTTTCCAGCTTTATCTTCGATTCTGGCGAATGCGCCGTATACAATCTTCTGAGCGACACCTTTCTTACCATCTAACATGATGTTATTGATAAGTTTGGTAACCACCTTGCTGTTGTACATCGGGTCTGCCAGAACTTCTCTTTTCTGAGTATGTCCTTTACGTGGCACGTTACTTCCCTCCTTAATCAATATGATTAAATCATCGGTACTCACTTCAAAAACTAAGGTGTTCGCACTGGTAAAGTCCTATATTTAAACCCGCAACCGACAGGGTATATGGAATACCGTACAAGATTTATAGTTCTTGTGATTTCGCGACTGATTTGAAAATGATTGTTTGCTCTGAATTCTTTCCTCACTCGTTGACTGAGAGAATTCAAAATCTGCCATATTATGCTGCAGAATTATTTTTTAACTTTAGGTCTCTTAGCTCCGTATTTGGAACGAGCCTGTTTTCTGTTAGCAACACCTGCGGTATCCAGAGTACCTCTGATGATATGATATCTGGTACCAGGTAAGTCCTTAACCCTTCCTCCACGGATAAGAACAACGCTGTGCTCCTGAAGGTTATGACCTTCTCCTGGAATGTAGCTTGTTACTTCGATTCCGTTGGAAAGACGAACTCTGGCGATTTTTCTAAGAGCAGAGTTAGGTTTCTTAGGGGTTGCAGTCTTAACTGCTGTACAAACGCCACGTTTCTGCGGTGCAGACTGTTCTACAGCTTTCTTTCTTAAAGAGTTGAAGGATTTCTGCAGAGCCGGTGCTGTGGATTTCTTAACAGCTGTCTGGCGTCCTTTTCTAACTAACTGGTTGAATGTTGGCATTCCATTTCACCTCCCGATTTATTTCTCCATAGTGTTCTATGGGGTTGTGCGGTTGCTATTGCGTATTTTTGCATGCGAAATAACTCGTGTTACTTTCACACGCCTGCTAATTATATCCTTTAAAAATGTGGCTGTCAAGGGATTTTGCCTTGTTTTTCGATAATTTTTTCCGAAGTTTTACTTTTGCAAAGATGTTAATGCAGTTCTGCGGACACTTCTATTTGTCCGGAGATGTGTATCAACCTTTTCTCTTTTAATAACAGATTTCAGTTTTGAAGCGGTAAGCCTGCCTGATGACACATAAGCAAACTGCTGCTCTGTATGGAATTGTGGTCTTTTTTTGGAGAACCGGCTGATGCATCGGCTCTAAGGATCAGACCTGCCGGAGTTGTCACATAATATGTACTGGCAGAAGGAGCTGAAACAGAAAGAAAAATCTCCGCGCATTCCAAGTTTGATCACTGAATCACCGCTGGATATGTGTCCGTATGTCTTGCTGGTACTGTCTCTTCATGATTAGATTCAGAAAAGCACTTTCGTGCTTTTCTGATATTGAACTTATCTTTTCTATTGTTCTGACATTTTAATTAGCCAAGCAAAAACCGTTTCATAATCTCCACGATCATGAAACGGTTTTTCTGAGCTTTCTCCTCTGTTCAGTTATTATTTTTTTCTGCCTCCAAAAAACAGAAGAAACAATAATATCAGTAATATCGGTGCCGCAATAAACGGTGCCACCTGAATAGGATCTATCTGCGTTGCATCAGCACTTACACGAACTTCTATCGCCTCTTCATCATTGGCGATTCGATGTCCACGGACCAAAAGCCGATGAGTATTGATTCCATACGGGGTACAGGTTACCAGTGTACAATAATCCTTTCCCTCCTCAATCTGAAGATCAGAGAGGTCTGTCGGTTCCACAATACGAATCTGATCTACTTCATATGTCAGTGTTGCGTCCAGAGTCTGAAGAATAAAAGTATCACCTTCTACCAGTTTATCCAGGTCTGTGAAGAGTTTCGCGGAAGGAAGGCCCCGATGCCCGGACAATACACAATGGGAACCTTCACCACCTACCGGAAAAGATGTTCCTTCAATATGTCCTATTGCGATCTGAAGTACTGACTCTTCCGTCCCATGATAGACAGGAAGCGAACAATCGATTTCCGGTATTTCAATATAAGCCATGATTCCGGTATCATCTACTTTCAGATATTCATCGTACTCTTCTTTTTCTTCATCTGTCAATGTCCATTTGATACCCGTTTCCGCGAGTTTTTTATTATACGCTACAGCACTGTTCCACAATTCTTCATATTTCTTATCGTCTATGTTTGTTACACTCTCAATATAACTTACGACTGCTCTGGACTGATGAAAAGAATTCCAGTAATCACTGACTGTAGGATACAAAAGTAACCCCAGACCAGCAAGAAATATTAATACCAGAATCATGGTCATCAAATGTTTTTTTATCCAGTTCATATTATAGCGCTCCTGTTATGTCTAAATCGATGCCAAAAATATTTTATCGAATTAAGGATACCACGTCACCCAAAATATTTCAAGGGTTTGCAGCACTTTTGAAACATGCCTCTTCTCACCTGGTTGCTGTTCACTGGTTAGCCTGCATTAAGAAAACCGATGGTATAGACTGGGATCAGTCAAAAACCATCGGTTTATCTTTTATCCAAAATTTGTCTTTTTCTTCTTCCAGTCACTGATACTGCTCTCTGCTATACCTGTTCTTTGGGCAAATTCCTTCTGACTCATTCCTCTCTCTTTCAGAAGTTCAAATATTCGGTCACTTATTGTTTTCATACTCTTTCTTAACCAATCTGTTTGTTTTTTAAGTATAACTCACTGATTAATATTTGTAAACACGTATTTCTTTGTTTATAAATATTTTATAATGTTTATCCTGAGTTTCTTGCCCCTGAGCTAATAACCTTTGATCTGAATACTCATTAATATCTATTTCTTCATATTTTAAGCCTGGAATATTTGATTGTAAGGCTTTCTTTATATAGTCATCTTCAAAAACTATTTTTATGCTCATTTGCACATCCTCCTTATTCATTCAGGAAATCTGCTATCGACTTGCGCCTTCTAATATGTTCCCCACTTCTCCGTATAGCCATACTTTCTATCTGTCTTGCTCGTTCTCTGCTAATTCCAAATTTATCTGCCGTTTCCTGAAGCGTTTTGGGAACTCCATCCTCCAAACCAAATCTGAATGCAAGCAGTTGTCTTTCCCTGTCATTTTGTCCCGCGTCGAATTATAGTTCTCACCTACCGCAACTATACGGCAGATTATTTTCGGAACATCCCTTTTCATGTCTATCTTAACGTGCTGTGTTTTACGGCACGTTTTTT